>NZ_JBIQLE010000035.1:0-32050 GCF_044464525.1 Pusillimonas sp. | reverse complement strand
GCGGGACGCATCTTTCTGATTTCCTCGTCAGACGGCTGAACGTCTGCCCCATCGATGTAGCGGATGTCAGTCATGATGCCCTTGCCATCCTTGACGGCCAGCTTGCCCACGTAGGCGCCCATGGTCGACTGATGGTCGATGGGACGATAGACAATTGGACCAAAGGGCGTTTCAACATCAAGCCCGGTGAAAGCCTTGATCATGTCCTCGGTATCAGTGGAGCCGCCGGCCTTTTCAATGCCTGCCGCCAATGACTTGATGGCGCTGTAGCCCACAATGGTGCCCAGGCGTGGATAGTCGTTGAACTTGGCTTGATAGGCTTCAAGAAACTTCTTGTGCTCGGGCGTGTCGATGGCGTACCAGGGGTAGCCGGTAACCACCCAGCCTTCCGGTGTCTCGGCGCCCAGCGGGTCAAGATACTCTGGCTCGCCCGTAAGCAGGCTGACCACGGAAAGATCCTTGAAGAAGTTGCGCTGCGTACCCGCCCTTACCAGCTTGGCCAGGTCGGCGGCGAAAAGAACGTTGAACATGGCGTCGGGCTTGGCATCGGCCAGCGCCTGAATCACGTTGGCGGCATCGACCTTGCCCAGCGGAGTGGCCTGCTCGGCAACGAATTCCACGTCAGGTTGAGCTTCCTTCAGCAGTTTCTTGAAGGTGGCGACGGCCGATTGCCCGTACTCGTAGTTGGGATAAACCACAGCCCAACGCTTCTTGTTCATTTTTACTGCTTCGGGCACCAGCATGGCAACCTGCATGTAGGTCGAGGCGCGCAGCCGGAAGGTGTAACGGTTTCCGTCCTCCCAGACGATCTTGTCGGTCAAGGGCTCGCTGGCCAGGAAGAACACCTTCTTGTGCTTGGCGTAATCGGTAACCGCCAGACCAATGTGGGACAGGAAAGTGCCCGTCAACACGTCGACCTTGTCTCGGGAAAGCAGATCTTCGACGGCACGCACGGCATCGCCGGTATTGGAGTTGTCATCGCGAATGACGAGCTCAACTTTCTTGCCATTGATGCCCCCGGCGTTGTTGATCTCTTCGACAGCCAGGTCCATGCCATTTTTATATGGCCCCAGAAACGCGGGCTGCGTCTTGTAGCTGTTCATCTCCCCGATCTTGATCGTATCTTGTGCCACAGCCGTCATCGATAGTGAAACACCCACTATTGCGGCCATTAATATTGAACAAACTCTCGAGCCTTTCATGGAAATTCCTTATTCAATGCACGACTCCGGCGCCATGCCGGCGGTCGCGCGCAATCAAAGGGTTAGGTGCGTCGATTGAAGTGTACACATGTAATTTTTTGAACAAAAGATTCAATTCATAGGGATAAACCCTTTATCCATTTTTTTGAGTACGCTTTCAGATCCCCATAAAACCCACGAACAAAACAATAAAAAGTCTCTGAAGAAAGCCTGATCCGCAAGTGGGAACAAGGAATCAGGCTTTAACCGCACAGGCAATTTAAAGCGTGTACATTGAAAAATTACGCTCAAAACTAAATGTATGGCCGAACCTGAAATTTAGTCTTTTTGCAGGTCGGCATCATCCGAACACATTTTATTGAGCAGGTACAACATACCCATTCGCTCTGCCGGGTTGAACCCTTCGAACGTTTTTTCGGTTATATCCAATGCAAAAGGCACCATGGACTCGACGAGGCGTTCTCCTGTTTCGGTCAGGCTGACAAGCACTTTGCGCCGGTCAATTTCGTCGTGGCGTACTGAAACCAGCTTGCGCGCCTTGAGGCGGTCGATGACGCCCCGTATGGTGGCCTGGTCGATTGCGGTCTTCTTGACGATGTGGCTAAGCGAACAAGCGACCGAATCTCGTACAGCGCACAGCACGACAAACTGCGCTGCGGTAAGCTGGGTGTCGGGGATCATCTGTTGAAACAGCGCCGTATGCCGCTGATACGCGCGGCGCAGCAAATGCCCCACCTGTTCGGAGAAATCGTAATCTTCGATAGGCGGAAGGTCAGATGAGCGACGCGTGTTTTTTGTCATTGATTTAGGCCTGAAAGTAGAGTCAATCGCGCTTTTTCCGTCGCATTGTTATATATTACGCCAACCTTTTCAATGTCTGCGAGGGGCGCCCTTAATCGGCGGCCGCCAGCCGCCCACATAATCATGCGCCAACTCGTCCTTGTTTTTATAGCATCAAGCCTTTGCCTGCTGACCTTCAGTCGCGGCATGCTCACCACTTGGCAGTGGCGCCGCGTAGTGGAAGGCGGCGGGCCGCTGCCGGTGTTCAAAGGCGGGCTGCGCATAGATGCTCATCAAATCGCCATCTGTGCAGGCATACCCGCGGTGCTGGCTCCATGGCTGGGACACATGCCTTTAGCGGTGGTCATAACAGGCTGGTGGTTTGCACTTTGCTGGCTGCTGTTTGTGCTGCTTGAATTATCCACGCCCCAATTCATCATCGAGTACGACACCCGCCCTAACAAACTGTATGTCGAGTACTTGCGCCATCCGCAAGAGGTGTTCGGCATGCTGTGGAAAGGATATAAAGGCCTGCTCATCGGCGCCGCCGTGGGCATAGCGGGTTTCGCATGGCTGGGGCACGAGCTTTTTCAAGAGGCGGCAATCGATGCCGTCATGCCATGGTGGCAAGCCTCCATCGCGTCGTTCGTCGCACTGGCCATCAGCTTTCTTGCTATTCGCGGAACGCTGGGGCATCGCCCGATCAATCCCTCTACGGTCGCCTATTGCGGCGACAGCATGCTTAACACGCTGCCTCTCAATTCTTTCTATAACGTCTGCTACGCCATCTACAGCATGAAGAACGAACGCTCGGCGGCGGACGTCTACGGCGACATGGACGCAGAGGAAATGCTGGCCATCGTGCGTCGGCAGGCAAGCATCACGCCGGAATCCACTTCCACGGCGTCGACACTTCATCATCAAGCCGCCGCTCGACCACGCTCACGGCCCTTGAACATTGTTCTTATCGTGCAAGAGAGCCTTGGTGCGCAATATGTCGGCAACCTTGGCGGCGCGTCGCTCACGCCCGAGCTCGACGCCTTGGCCAAGACAGGCTGGAACTTCACGCGTGCATACGCGACCGGCACGCGGTCCGTCCGAGGCCTCGAAGCCGTTTCCGCCGGCTTTCCGCCCACTATCTCGGACGCCGTATTGCGCCTGCCCGGCGCGCAAAGCAATTTCTTCACCTTGGCGCAACTGCTTGGCGGCCATGGTTATGTCTCGCGCTTCATTTACGGCGGCGAAAGCCACTTCGACAATATGAAGAGCTTCTTTCTGGGCAACGGCTTCACAGACCTGCACGACCGGCCTACTTTCTCAGACCCGAAGTTCACCGGCACTTGGGGGGTTTCGGACGAGGACATGTTCGATCGCCTGCATCAATTGCTCGACACCCCTGGTGAACAGCCTTCCCTGACACTTGCGTTCTCGGTCAGCAACCATTCGCCCTGGGAGTACCCCCAGGGTCGCATCGAGCCTGTGGGCGATCCGGCCACAGTCGAGAACACGGTGCGCTATGCCGACTGGGCGATGGGCCGCTTTTTCGAGAAAGCCCGCCAGAGCGACTACTGGAAGGATACGGTGTTTCTTGTGGTGGCAGACCATGATTCTCGGGTCGGGGGCGCTAGTTTGGTGCCGCTTCGCCACTTTCATATCCCCGCCCTGATCCTGGGGGCCGACGTGGCCCCGCGCTCAGATGGTCGCCTCATCAGCCAAATCGACCTGGCGCCGACGCTGTTGTCGATAGCCGGCCTCAATACCTTCCACCCCATGATCGGCCACGACCTTACCGGATCAGGCGGCGGACGCGCCATGATGCAATACAGCGAGAACTACGGATACTTGAAACAAGATCAGCTTGTCGTGCTCGAACCGCACAAGGAAGCACGGCAATTTCGCTACACGGCTCCGGATACATATGAACCCCAGGCGCTGGACCATGAGCTGGTCCGCGAAGCACTGGCTCATGCCCTGTGGCCGTCGTGGGTCTATCAACAAGGCGGCTATTCGCTGCCGAAAACGGCAACGGTGCTGCCTGCAGTGCTTGCGACCACCTGACTCACAGCGCCACTGCCCGGCCCACGTCGCGCAATACGGTTCGCACGACATTGCCAAAGCGTAGGACTAGCTTGAGCGGGACGTGGTCGGAGCGCTGATGCCGGCAGTCACGAAGGCCGTGATCTGTTCGAATATTTCTTCAGTGTCGTCGGAATCACAAATGTCCGGAGCCAGCTGCTCAAGGCGATGGGTATCCGAGAACACATACATGTAGGCGCCTATCATCAGGCCCATGCGCCAGTTCACATCTTTAGCGGATAGTTCGGGACACACCCGAGCCAGCATCTGCACATAGGCGCGCGTAGAGGCGTCGTATGCGCCGCTACGCAGCTTATATGAGATATCGGCCGGCTCGGTGTGCAGACGCGCCTGCAGGCGCAGGAACAGCCTGCCGCCGGGTGCATCGCGCATTGCGATCGTGGGCGCCAGAAACGCCCTCACGACATCTTCCACTGTGACGTCGGGGCGCTGCTCAAGTTCTTCAAGAAGCTTCATCCGTTCATCCGAGATCACACGCCCCCGCCGGATGAACACGGCCTCGTACAGGCCGTACTTGCTGCCGAAATAGTAGTTGATCAAAGCCTGGGTAACACCAGCGCGAGCCGCAACCATGCGCAAGGTAGCGCCTGAATAGCCCACCTCGGCGAATACCTCTTCGGCGGCATCAAGGATGCGCTCGGACGTATTGTCGCCCGTCGTGCTGCCTTCCGGACGCCCCGGACGGCGCCCGACTGCATGCGCTGGAATCTCTGAGCGCCGCCTGATTTTTGTCATGTTGTTATCGATCCCCTACGGGACAGGGCTGAAGTCAGTAGCATTGTACGCGTAGACCCAGTTCGCCTTGATTCCGCCGGCGTGCGGATCTTTCTTCTGCTGCTCGCGGTACTCGGCGTCACGCTTGGCCTGCTCTTCCTTCGAGGAAAGATGATAGGTCTTGCCGCGTTCACGCGCCTCGAGCTGCACCCGGCTGGTGCGGGGCAGGCGTTCTGCCTCATACTGCGCCAATGCCTGATCGAGCCGGCCCGGCAGGGCCTCAAGCGCGGTAGCCAGCACATAGGCGTCCTCGATCGCCATCGCCGCGCCTTGCGACAGGAACGGAAGCATAGGATGAGCAGCATCGCCCAGCAGCGTAATGCGGCCCCGGGACCAGGTTTGCATGGGGTCGCGATCGAACAAGCCCCAGCGATAGACTTCCGTGACCCGCTCGAAGAGCTGGCGGATATTGCTGTGCCAACCTTGAAAATCATCCAGCAACGCTTCGCGTGTGCTCAAGGTGTTCCACGACTCTTCAACCCAACTTTCGGTTTCGTGCACGGCAACAATGTTCACCGCCTTGCCGCCGTTTACGAAATAGGTGACCACATGGCTCTTGGGGCCGAGCCAGAATGCGGACTCGGGGGGCACGAAATCGGGCCGCTCATCGAACGGTACGACTGCCCGATAGCACATATGGCCTGTGAACTTCGGGTCGTCCGCCCCGAACAGATCGTGGCGGACGACAGAGCGCGCTCCGTCGGCGCCCACGATGAGATCAGCCTCGAAACTTGAGCCGTCGGCAAAATGGGCAACAGCGCCGTGCTCGTTCTGCTCTACCCGCGTGCATTGCGTCGAAAACGTCACGTGTGTATCGCCGATCATATCGACCAGCAATTGATGCAGGTCGGCGCGATGCACATGGTAGAAATCGGCGCCATAAAGACGCGGACATTCGGACTTGAGCGGGATACGGAACTTTTCTTCCGCGCTGTCCCAATCGCGCCCCACCAGCGCTTCGGGCAGGAAACCCACTTTATCCAGCGCTTCCAGTCCGCCCAGCGCTGTAATGACCTTGACCGCGTTGGGCGTCATCTGTATTCCCGCCCCCACTTGGCCGAATTCGGCCGCACGCTCGAAAAGATGAGACCGGATCCCGCGCTGCGCCAGGGCGGCCGCCAAGGCCACGCCTCCGATGCCGCCGCCGATAATGCCGACTTTCAGTGTATTTTCCATGACTGCTCCTGTGTCCGTTCGCATGCCCGGCTGGTAGTGCCAAGCGTCTACATTATATATTAATTAACTAGCCATATAATATTAAAGGAAAACGGGAGGACGGTTCCATGCCGCCCTGCACGTTTGCTCCTTTCCGAGCCCGTGCCTTGAGCTCAGGTAAATCGTGGTACAGCTTGACGGCCGAAGCTCGTGCCGGCCGTCAAGCCTGCATCAACGATTTTGCGCGCGGAACGCCCACCCCGTAAAGCGCTTTTCAACCAGCGCAGTAGCGGCATACAACACGATGCCCAGGAAGGCCAGCACCAGAAGACCTGCAAACACAATTTGCACCTGGAAAGCCGCCTGGGCATCCAGCATGAGCTTGCCTATGCCTTTATTGGCGCCGACCGTCTCTGAAACCACGGCCCCCACAAACGCCAGCGTGATCGCCACTTTAAGCGAGCCGAAGAAATACGGCAGCGAGCCCGGGATGCTGACCTTGCGCATGATGTCGAGCTTGGAAGCACCCAGGGCGCGTAGAACGTCTTCAAGCTCGGGGCTGGTGGTGGCCAGGCCGGTCGCCACGTTCACGACGATGGGAAAGAAAGAAATAAGAAACGCGGTGAGGATGGCGGGAATTTCGCCAAGACCGAACCACAAGATCAAGATGGGCACCACCGCAACCTTGGGAACAGAGTTGAAACCCACCAGCACAGGATAAATGGCCTTGTACAGGCTTTTCTTCCAACCTACCGCAATACCCAACGCCAAGCCCCCCACCGTAGCCATGAGGAAGCCCACAAGGGTGGTCCAAAGCGTGACCCACGAGTTGTCGATAATGGGTACGCGATATTGCCACAAAGCGATGAAGATCACGGAAGGCGCGGGCAAAATGGTAAGGGGTATCGAGAACACCCTGCAGACAAGCTCCCACAACACGAACAACACCACAGTAAAGATCAGCGGGGGAACCACGTTGTCAAACAAATCGGTGCGACGCATTTAGTGTTTCCCTCCGATCATGGATCTCAGTTCGAAGACGATGTTCTGGAACTCTTTGCCGTAGGTAACTTCCAGGTCGCGCGGCCGGGGTAGATCGACGGGGCACTTCTTGACGATACGGCCCGGACGATTGGACATGACATAAACCGTGTCCGCAAGGAACACCGCCTCTCGCAGGTCGTGCGTAACCAGCATGACCGTCACCTGTCGCTCTTGCTGGATATCGCGCAAGGTACACCAGAGTTCTTCGCGGGTGAAGGCATCCAGCGCCCCGAAGGGTTCATCGAGCATGAGGATCTCGGGCTCGTGGATCAGGGCGCGGCAGATTGACGCCCGTTGCTGCATGCCGCCGGAAAGCTCCCAGGGAAACTTCTCGGTGAACCCGGTGAGCCCAACCGAGTTGAGCAACTGCACCGCTTTTTCCTTGTATTGAGCGCGTTGCGAGGAGATTTTTTTTCGGTAGGGCTGGACAATCTCGAGCGGCAACAGAATGTTGTCCACGCAATTACGCCATGGCAGCAAGTTACTTGCCTGAAACGCCATGCCCACCGACTTGAGCGGACCATTGACCGGCCGGCCTTCGACGGTAAGCCTGCCCGACAACGGCGGATGCAAGCCCGAGATCAATTTCATCAGCGAGCTTTTACCGCAGCCCGAAGGGCCGACAACGGCAATGAATTCGCCTTTTCTTATGTTTAAGGTGACATCCTCGATGGCCCGGACGGCTGCTTCACCGTCGCCATATGCCATCGAGATATTGTCGAGTTCGACCAATGCTTCGGTCATGTGTGAGGCCTCCATTAATCGACCAAGCGCTGTTCACGCGGGGGCAGGAACTCGGAAGTGAAAATATCGGCGGCCTTGGGCTTGTTGGTGTAGTCGAAGGTAAGGCCGATCTGGTCGATGGATTTATCCAGGCGCTGCATGTCGACGTCACCCAAACCGTTTTCGCGCACCGCGTCATTGACGAAATTGCGCTCGAGCGACAGCTTCAGGCGCTGCAGCTCTGTGTCGCGATTGGCTATGGCGTTGCGCTTCATCAGGTGATCGATGGCGGAATCAGGGTCTTTGATGGTGTCCTGGATTCCCTTGATGGTGGCACGCACAAAGCCCTTTACCGCGTCGGGATTGTTCTTCATGAACTCGGGGTTGACCATGATGGCGTTGCCGTACAGGTCGACGCCGTAGTCGCCCAGCAGCATGACAACGATGTCTTCGTCCTTGACACCGTTTGCCTTGAGGTTCATGAACGACGAGAACCAAAAGCCGGTGATGGCGTCTACCCTGCCCTGTGCCAGCATGGGCTCACGCACCGGAAAGCCTATGTTGTCGATACGCACCTTTGAAACATCGATGTCATTGGCGGCGACAAAAATGGGCCACTGGGCGTAGGCGCCGTCAGGGGCGGGAGCGCCCAATATCTTGCCTTCGAGGTCTTTAGGCTTGGTGATGCCCTTGTCTTTCAGGGTAACGATGGAAAACGCCGGCGTGTCGTAGACCATCATCACCGCCTGAACCGGAGGGTTCTGCGGGTTGTCGCGAAACTTGATCAGCGAATTGATATCGGCGAAGCCAATGTGATAGGTGGCGGTGGCCACCCGGTTGATGGGCTCGACCGAACTTGCACCCGCATCGATGGTGACGTTCAGGCCTTCGTCCTTGTAATAGCCTTTGTCTAGTGCAACAAGGTACGGCGCGGCCGGGCCCTCGAAGCGCCAATCGAGCGCAAACTTGACATCGGTGTCGGCAACAGCGCTGCTGGCAAAAACTGCGATCAATGCTGAAAATAAATAGCGGCGAATACGCATGGTTTGTCTCCTGGGGATTATCTTGAACGGCCAGCAAAACCGCCGGCCGACCTTGATTTTTTCTGAGCTTTGCTTCTTGCGGCGGAACCTTCGGATGACGTCCATAGTATTTAAAAGCCACGGCTAAAGCTTCTAGGTAGTTACCCCAGTTTGCATGTGTGCACCATAAATCCGGCCGTATCAAAAAAGAGACAAACGCAGCAGACCAAGCGTTCGCGGCTTTTCCCGGCCTTCCCTATTCGGGCGTACAAGCTTTCATTTTGCCACTCAAAGTACAAAGACAATTAACTTTTAGGTAGTTAATGGAAAGGCTTTATTCTTTAGTCGTCAATGGCAGACCGGCTGATAAGGAATAAGGAGAATGAGACATGTGCTTAATCCCGCGTCCGTTGACGAGCGCGGCGCGCCACAGTGAGCTTGCGATTTACCGCTATGGCTACATCTTTCTGGCTGCCCGCCACCACGTTGCGGTAAACGGCCTGGAGCCCCCGTTGCATCGCCTCGATGTCAGCCTTCGGTATGCCGGCCAGGGCCATGCGCTCCACCTCGGCACCGTGCGGTACAAGTGCCTTAACCAAACTCCGGCCGGCCGGCGTCAGAGACAGTCGAACAGTGCGCTTGTCTTGTGAAGACGTGACGCGTACGATAAGTCCGCGCTTCTCGATGGCAGCCAGCGACCGCGACAGATAGGATAGTTCCGCGGCCGTGTGACTGGCCAGGGCGGTTACTGATTGACCATCTTCGTGATCAAGCGCGGCTAGCACACGCCAAATTTGCAGGTTGATTCCGTGAAGCTTGAGCTCGTCGCTGAATCGCGCAGCTACGATATTGGCTGCGCGGTTGAGCAGATAACCTATTGACCGTTCCAGATCCCAGAGCGGGTTATGGCGCGCTTTGCTACGTTCGACAGGCTTGTCGGTATGCGGCGATGCGACAGGAGGCTTGGTTGAACGGGCTTGCTTCATGTACGGAACGGCAGGTCAGCAGCCCGCCTCACGCCAAGTTTATTGCCGTACGTGGTAGCCGCCATAGGAGTATCCGTCTTTCTCTGTGTGCAGGCAGTTTGAGCTGATAATAGTTCTGCCTATTTTCTACGTATGTTGCTCAAAATAGAGAGCAGTGCATCTCACATGGACTGCTCCCCTATAGAATAACAAATGCCGCTGCGCATCGAAGAAATCTACCGGTGACTTTGGGCCGATGTCCCACTCCGGCTCACGGCGTGTGCTCAGGGTCATCCTGAGTCCAATAGTCCCACATTCGCTCAGCCACTCTTCCAGCCCATGTCGCGCGTGCCTGGCATTGATCATTGCTCAACTCATGACGGTCTGCGCATCCTGCATAGAGAGACGCAAGCTCAACTCGCGCGCTGTCCTCCAGAAAAACTGCCAGCGCAAGCGCCTGCGCAGCATTGGCCCCCGCGACCACCGCACCATTGACCGAAACCACGATGCCGGCCGCACTTCCGAGAACACGGGCAACGCCGGCAGCCGCTGTATCGTTGCGCACCAGTTCCGGATCCCGCCACATTGGGGCCTCGGGTGCAAAATAGGCGCCGAAGCCGTGCCGTGCCCGCGGCGTACGGCCCTGCGCTGCCAGCGCCGTAATGTTCGGCGAGATAAAGCGCACGATAGCGTTCACATCTGGCCGCAACCGGTATACCTCGCGGTGCATCCGTACCTCGCCCAATACTCCATCAGGGAGCGAGGCATCAAGCTTTACGATAGTACCCTTGTCTTCCGGTGAAACCAGACCCATCGGCTTGGGTGCGCAAACGAGAAAAGAGTTCTCATCCAGTCGGACACTGCAATGCCCGTAGGCGGTGGCAAGTCCGGCTCGATCGCATGCGCGTGCGAGTTGGCGGACCTCGCGCTGCCTAAAAGCCAGGTCGTTCATGGGCGGGGATGTTTTGAGGTCGTGCATCAGCGTGACTCCATCGATTCGGCCACTACTCGGTTCTGAATTGAAGTGCGGCCATCGTGGTTGTGTATGACGAGTTTCATGATTATTTAACGACAGAACTGGCGCCTGACACCGTAGCAAATGATTCCAGGGGAGGCTTGCCGGGTCTTACCACAGGATATGGATAGGCGCGCGGAAGACGAACAATAGCCGCCGCCGCAACCAGAAGAACCATCAAGAACACAACAAGAATCAGCCGATATGAACCAAAGATGTCAAAGGCGGCTCCCATTACAAAGGGGCCGATGGCGGCGCCGATCGTGAAGATCGCAAATAGGTATCCGTACACCTGCCCAAATGCGCGCAAACCGAAATACCGGCTTTGCAGATAGCCGATGAGGTCGACCTCGGCACCCAGGCCCAGGCCCACCAGCACAGCGCCCATGGCGATGATTTTCGGGTCGTAACTAGAGAGCAGCACCAGCACACCCAATGCCGGCAAAACGATGAAGACCACTCCTACATACGGTGCGTGGAAGCGGTCAAGAAAGTAGCCACACAGCAAGCGACCGACAATCAACGAAGGCCCGATGACAGTAAAGACGATGACGGCGCTTTCAGCAGTGATACCGCGGTCCGTCAGCAATGCCACAATATGAAATATGATCCCATTGGCCACAACAGGAATGCACATGAAGACCAGTGCCAGAATCCAAAAGTTGCCGCTGCGCACAACCTCGCGGGCCTCCAGTCCAGGCAAGCCCGCTCGCCCTGCACGGGCCCGTTCCCCAACGTCGCGCAGGAATAGCGCAACTGCGGGAAAGGACACCAAAAACACCGTCGCGCCAAGTGCAACGAAGGCGCCCCGCCAGCCAAAGCTCTCTAGAAAAGTTTGTGCCAGCATGGGCATCAGCGCGGCTCCCAGGCCGACTCCAGTCATTGCAACACCCAATGCCAAGCCGCGGCGCTGGTCGAAAGCGGCCGCAATCGACTGTGCATACGGCAGCGGCGCCTGTCCAGCACTGAACATACCCACCGCCGCAAACATGCCAAGAAACACGAATGCCGCCGCCGGCGTCAACGCCATGGCGGCCGTAGCCAAGGCAAACAAAACGATGCTCGCCAGCGTCACGGACTTGACGCCCCTCTTGTCGATCATGCGGCCGACAAACGGAGTTGCGAAGGCCGCGCACAGCGTTCCGAGACCAACGGCCGCCGACGGTATGGTTCGCGACCAGCCGAACTCCGCCATGATGGGCTTCATCAAGACCGAAGTGGAGAACTGCAAGATTGTGACGTTTCCGACGATCAGTCCCAGCACTGATCCGAATACGATCCACCACGGGTTTCGAAATATTTTCATATTTGTCTCTCTTTTTTATTAGACTCTAAGAAGTCAGGGTAATGAGGCGGAGCATTCCACGCTACGCTCTAGAAAACGTCCCGCATGGAACAGCAAAGGGGGGCGGTCCGCATAGACGAAACGCTCGACACGCCCAAGAAAAATCACGTGGTCACCGCCGTCGATCATCGAAGCCTTCCGGCACTCGAAACGTGCCAGCGCATCGCGCAGCACCGGCACATTATCGATACCAGACTCAAAGGCGTCAGACACCGCGGCAAACTTGTCGTCCGCCGGGCGAGCAAAGTGCATCGCAAGTGCGTGCTGATCGTGGGCCATCACGTGCACCGCAAAGTGCCCGGCCTCCGAAAACACCCGTATGCTCGGAGCTTTGCGTCCAAGACACCACGCGACCAGCGGCGGATCAAGCGATACCGCACTAAACGAATTTACGGTTAGCCCTGCGGTTCGACCACTTTCGGCGCGAGTGGTAACGACACACACGCCGGTGGCGAAGCGGCCCAGCGCATTGCGCAACTCACGCGAATCGATGGCGGGACCACCCACCCTGAGGTTCTCTGTCGCCGCCGCGGTCGCTTCAAAGAAGTCATCGGAAGCCGTCCACCAAGCCAGCTCTGTCTCGAGGTGCTCGTGTGCTTCGATCTGTGGCCCGGTCATACCGTTTCCTCAAGACTCTCGGGAGCGGCGTTGGCGCCGGCGCCAGTGAAGCAGCGCGGGTCACGCACCGAACCCCAGTAATCCAACCATTCGGGCGCAAGCGGCAAGCGTCGGGGCTCGCGTGCGAAATCCTCGTGGAATCCCTCCATGCCAAAGCTGTACTCCATCGTCAGGCCATCCGGATCAAGGAAGTACAAGAAGATGCTGTCCGAGGCGGGATGCCGGCCGGGACCGAATACGACGTCAGAGCCGGCCTTGCGCAGACGAGCAAGCGCGCGTCCGATGTCATCGATTTCACTAACCATATAGTTGACGTGATGCAGGCTGAAATTCTCCGACTGCGCGATGCCGATCCCATGATGCCATGGGTTGGGCCAGCAGCGCATGAAGGTGATCATCTCGCCCACGGCGTCTGAAACGCGGAAGTTCAGTATGTCGCGCCAGAAGGCAACCGCCTCGGCCGCATGCGCCGTATTGAACACCACATGGCCCAAGCGCTGAATGCGGGCCACGGTCGGCAGAAAAGGGCGCGACGCATCGGCCGCCGGCGTGTAAAACTCGATTACGGCCCCCACCAACGGCTCAAACACACGGATCGCGCGTTGCTGGCAGCGCCGCTCACAATGCGCAGTGGACATTTCTCGCGGATCCAGGCCGACACTGCGCAGGCGTTCCAGCAGCACGGCAAACTGGTCTTCGTCCTCCAGCATGAAGCCCGCAACACGCAAACCGGCCACATCCGCCGCATGTAGTACAAGACTGTGATGATCATTGTCGCAGCGCAGCAGCACTTCACCGGCTGCGCCTGTTTCCACATATTGGAGGCCGACAACCTCCTCGTAGAAACGGCGTGCGCGAACCACGTCCGTCACACCGAGCTCTACTCGGCCCAATTTTTGATAGCGAATCATCTTGGTTGCTCCTTCCGGTTCAGTACTGGCCTCGAGGCGGCAAACCCAAACGCTGTTGGCCGACCATCGTGGAAACCGCATTCCAGTTGACGCTGATGTGGTGGGCCACCGCGTTGATGTCGCGCCACGCGCGCTGAATGCCGTTGTCCAAGTGGATGCCGGTGCCGCCCACCACGTCATACAGGCCGTTGATGGCTTGCACGCATAACCTCACTGCATAGGCGTGTCCGCGGCGAAACTCAATGCGTTGCCCCGTGGAAATCTTGACGTCAGCCGCCGAAAGCTCCGTGGCCAACCGCAAATCACGTTGCAAGATGAGCTGTGCGGCATCGATGGCCGCCTCGGCTTCCGCCACAGCCGTCTGGACATGGCCAAATTGGGCGATGGTGGACCCGCCACCGGCAAAAGCGCCTCGCGTAGCGCGCATGGCGACATGCTCGATAAACTCATCGACCGCACCACGTAGAGCGGCCACAGCGGGATTGGCCAGAAGCGGAGGAAATCCGCTCAAGAAGGGAATGCGATACAGCCCACCGCTGTTCACAAGCGCTCCAGGCGCCTCCTGGCCAAGCAACTCGGCAAAGCCCGCACTGCGATGAGACGGCACGAACACCTCTTCATCGATCACAATGTCCTTGCTGCCGGTTCCAGCAAGGCCGACCGTGTGCCAGTTGTCAATAATGCGGCAGTCGGCCCGCGGCAATAGCAGGTGCATCGGACGCGGAGGCCCGCCTTCACCTTCATCCACTAGCGTACCCAGCGCCAACCAATCGGCGTTATCGCAATTGCTCGCGAACCCCCAGCGCCCACGGACACGGAAGCCGTCTTCGACGCGTGTGGCCTTGCCGGTAGGTGCGATGCAGGCGGCCAGCAGGCTGTCCGCATCGGCGCCCCAGACATCCTCCTGAGCTTGCAATGGAAACATACCCACCGTCCATGCGTTGGCTGCGCTCAGGCCATAGCACCACCCGGTGGATGTGCAACCCTGTCCGACCTCGAACGCGAGTTGGCGCAACTCCTCAAGTGCAAGTTCGTAGCCACCGAAGCGGCGCGGTTGTACAGCTCGATAAAGGCCGGCTTGCTTCAGCAAGGTAGTAACATCGGTGCTGACGCGGCGGTCGCGCTCGGTCTGCTCGGCGCGCTCTCGCACGATGGGGGCCAGCGCGCGAGCGCGCTCCATGAGTTCGCTGAATTCGGAACGTGACGCGTCCGGGATGGAATCGGCTTGTTTAGGGGCTCGGTCAAGAAGTACGGCTTCTGCTTTCATGCGGTCTCCGATATAAGTGCAGGCGAGGAAGTGCCGCATGCCGCAGCCTGATTGCGGCACGCTGGAATCATTGAGTTAAATTGAGCGGCTGCGAGGTGAGGTTGACCTCTTCATATCCGCCGCCTGATTCGTCCGGCCATTCAACGGCGACCTTGAATGCCGGCCGCGCCGATAACTGGCTATACCATCGCGCTACGTTTGGGCGCCTCGTATCAGACCAGAACTGCTCTGCCCCTAAGGCATACAGACGATACATATAGGGCGCGATACAAATATCCGCCAATGAGAAAGTGCCGACGATCCACTGGCGCCCATTGGCGTCAGGCCCAAATTCCGGCGCCGACAATATGGCCTCGACCTTGTCCAGAAGGAGCTGGATATTTTCGGTACACTCGGCGAGCTCATGTTCATCGATGTCGCCGCGAAGCGCACGACCGTGCAGGTCTTTCAGATATCGAGACGGCCTCTTTTCTGCGTATTCGTGCAACGCATCCTCACCCCAACGCTTGCGCAGCTTCGGCAAGATGTACTTCACCAGAGTCAGCTTCACAATCGGAGTGAAGTCGTCTTCACACGCTTTGTTGAATTCTCGCATGCGTGCCCGCGCGAGTGGGTCGGAAGGACTAAGCGACGGACCGCCGAATACTTCGTCGATGTATTCGTTGATGACAAGCGATTCGCGCACTGGCACTCCATTGTGAACCAGCGCTGGAACCACGCCATTAGGACTGATTGCCAAATATGAAGGCTGCAGTTGGTCGAATTTGAACAAGTCGATATAGCGGCTAACCCATTCGACGCCTTTCTCTTCAAGCGCCATTCGAACGCGTACCGAGCATACCGAGCTCCAGAAGTGATATAGCTCAACCATGCTTGTCTCCTAAGTTACTTGACTGTATTTACAACCGATGTCCACGGCAGCGTAGGAATCGATCAGCGGCAAATAGTTGCTTAAACAACCTTATGTCTCGCAATTAAATCACCTGATGGTTGTTTAAGCAACCTTACGTTTACCCTAATATGGCCCGGATTTCAGATCGTTCGTCGTTCCGGGTGTACGCGTTTGGCGACTATCAGACGTGGTGTACAAACAACGGTTCAATAGCATCCAGGCATGGGAGCAATTTTTGAAAGAGGCGACGGTTAAAGCGATGCTGGCACACCGCATCCGTCAGAGCTGCCTGACCGATCGGTCGAAATGCCGCCATGCGACTGCCTTGGTGCCTAGAGGCAGACTCGTGTGGAGCGTAGACGTCTCACACAGCAATGGCAGCCGGTTCGGCCTGCTGGTACGCAATGCCGGCTATAGTCGTTCGTTGGAATATGGCGCGACTTGCACCCGCAGGAGTGGGCCAATGCTGGCCATGCCGGGCGCACCAAAAATAAAGGGCTTGCACGATATATCGTGCAAGCCCTTTATTCAATTTGGAATTCGTGGTCGGGGCGACATGATTCGAACATGCGACCCTCTGGTCCCAAACCAGATGCGCTACCAGGCTGCGCCACGCCCCGACAAAGACAGCTATTCTAGCACGAAGATACGAAATCGCGCATAGCTGTGGTAGTTTTTAGCGCGGCGCCGATTAACCGAAGCGACCGGTGATGTAGTCTTCGGTTTCTTTGCGCGCGGGCTTGACGAAAATGCTGTCGGTCTCGCCGAATTCCATGAGCTCGCCCAGGTACATGTAAGCTGTGTAGTCGGAACAGCGGGCGGCCTGCTGCATATTGTGTGTGACGATCACCACGGTGTAGTCCGACTTGAGCTCAGTGATAAGCTCTTCGATCTTGGCGGTTGAAATCGGGTCCAGCGCCGAGCACGGCTCGTCGAGCAACAGTACTTCGGGCTTGATGGCCACGCCGCGCGCAATGCAAAGGCGCTGCTGCTGCCCGCCCGACAGGCCGTTGCCGCTCTGGCCGAGCTTGTCCTTCACCTCGTTCCAAAGTGCAGCCTTGGTCAGGGCCCACTCTACACGCTCGTCCATCTCGCCCTTGCTGAGCCTTTCGAACAGGCGCACGCCAAAAGCGATGTTGTCGTAGATGCTCATGGGAAATGGGGTGGGCTTCTGAAAAACCATGCCGACCTTGGCGCGAATAAGCGAGATGTCCATCTTGGACGTCAGCAGGTTTTCACCGTCGAGATTGATCTCACCCTCGGCGCGCTGGCCAGGATAAAGCTCGTACATGCGGTTGAATGTGCGCAGCAAGGTGGACTTGCCGCAGCCCGACGGCCCGATGAAGGCCGTGACCTTGTTCTCGAGAATGGACATGCTGACGTCGTGTAGGGCCTGATACTTGCCGTAGAAGAAATTCAGGTTCTTGACTTCAAGCTTGACGCGATCTGATTGAGCTGTGTTCATGGTCGGTTTCCCGGACGAGCGCGATACGCCCGCCGTTATTCATTTACTTGCGAAAAAGTGAGCGGGCGAGGATATTGATGCCAAGCACGAGCAAGGTGATAAGCACCGCGCCGGCCCAGGCCAGGTCGTTCCAATCCGAGAACGGGCTGGCGGCATACTGGAAGATCACCACCGGCAGATTGGCGATGGGCGCGCTCATGTTCCAAGACATGAACTGGTTATTAAGCGCCGTAAACAGCAGCGGCGCGGTTTCACCCGAAATACGCGCCACGGCAAGCAAAACGCCGGTGATGATGCCGGAAATCGCGGCACGGTAGCAGATGAAGCTGATAATGCGCCACTGTGGGCAGCCCAGGGCTGCGGCGGCTTCACGCAAGCTGTTGGGCACCAGCGAGAGCATATTGTCGGTTGACCGCACCACCACAGGTATCACCAGAATAGCCAGCGCGAAAGCGCCCGCCCAGCCCGAATAGTGCCCCACCTGCGCCACGTATACGGCATAGATAAACAGGCCGATAACGATGGAGGGCGCTGACAGCAGCACATCGTTTAAAAAACGTGTGGCGGGCGCCAGCCAGCCGCGCTGTCCATATTCGGCCAGGTAAGTGCCGGCGAAGATGCCTATGGGCGTGCCCACCAGCGTAGCCACCACCGCCATCATTACACTGCCCACTATGGCGTTCAGAAGGCCGCCCATCTGGCCCGGCGGCGGCGTGGTTTGAGTGAACAGGGCCAGGGAAAGCGAAGACCCGCCCTTCACCAGCAATGTAAGAATGATCCAGAAAAGCCAGAACAGGCCGAAGGCAAGCGCAGCGAACGATAGGCCCAGCATGAGCCGGTTAACGCGCTGGCGCTTCTTATAGACCTTGTTATCGAGCGAGACGACGGAGTCGGAATTGAACATGGTGCGCTTACCGTGAGGTTCCTTCGTTCTTGGACAGGCGCAGCAACAGCACCTTGGAAAATGCCAGCACGATGGTGGTGATCAGGAAAAGTATCAAGCCCAGTTCAAGCAGGGCTGACTTTTGCATGCCGCCCGCTTCGTTGAACTCGTTGGCCAATGCCGAGGCAATCGAGTTGGAGGGCGAGAAGATCGACGAGGGCAGATTGAACGCGTTGCCGATAACGAATGTAACCGCCATCGTTTCACCCAGCGCGCGTCCCAGACCCAGCATAATGCCCCCGATCACACCATGCTTGGTATAGGGCAACACCACCTTCCAAACGACCTCCCAGGTGGTGCCGCCCAAACCGTAGGCAGACTCTTTGAGCAAAGGGGGCACGATCTCAAAGACATCCCGCATCACCGCCGCAATAAACGGGATGATCATAATCGACAAGATGAGCCCGGCGGTGAACACACCGATGCCAAAAGGAGGGCCCGAGAAAACCTGATTCAATACGGGTATGCCCGCGAACAAGGCGATAAGGCCGGGTTGCACATACTGCTGAAACAGCGGCACGAACACAAACAGGCCCCACATGCCGTAGATGATGGACGGAATGGCCGCAAGCATCTCAACGGCGGTGCCCAAGGGTCGGCGCAACCAAACTGGTGACAGCTCGGTAAGAAACATCGCAATGCCGAAGGACACGGGCACGGCGATGAGCAGCGCGATGAGCGACGACAGCAAGGTGCCGACAATGGGTACCATGGCGCCATATTTGTGCGTGACGGGGTTCCAGTCGTTGGTCCATAAGAACGCAATACCGAACTCGGCGATTGATTCACGGCTACCGTAGATCAGCGAGCCCATGATCGCGGCAAGCAGAACGAATACCAGGAAGGCGAATGACCGCGTCATATTCTTGAATAAGACGTCCATCAGGGCGGATTGCTTTTTCTTCATGAGTGCTCGTACGTGTGGATCATTGCGGTCTGCGCCATGGCTAGCCGCGGCAGCCCTAAGTGGAGTACGCGGGTGCAACTTTGGAAACGGCCAAATACGTAATTTTCACACAACAAAGACGATGCCATGAAACACGGCATCGTCTTCGCTGGGGGTCAGGCAGCCTGGACCCGGATTGTAACTACATTACTTCCAGACCGCAGAGCCGTCGGCCGCCTTGACTTCATCAGTCCAGACAGCGCGAATTTGATCGGTTACGGTATCGGGCAGGGGTACGTAGTCAAGTTCGGCAGCCATGTCCTCACCGTTCTTGAAGGCCCAATCAAAGAACTGCAGGACCGCCTTGCCGTTCTCGGGCTTTTGTTGAGACTTGTGTATCAAGATAAACGACGCAGCGGTAACGGGCCAGGAATCGGCGCCGGGTTCGTCGGTAAGGACCACGCCCATGCCGGGAGTGCCTTTCCAGTCGGCGTTGGCGGCCGCTGCGGCAAAGGCTTCTTGCGAAGGCTGAACGAAGTTGCCTTCTTGGTTCTGCAACTGGGTCCAGGACAGGTTGTTCTGCTTGGCGTAAGCGTACTCGACGTAGCCGATTGAGTTTCTTAGCTGGCGAACGTAGGCTGCGACGCCCTCGTTGCCTTTGCCACCCTGGCCGGTGGGCCACTTGACGGCTTTTCCTTCGCCAACGGTTTCTTTCCATGACGGAGAAACCTTGGAGAGGTAGTTGGTCCAGCCGAAAGTCGTGCCCGAGCCGTCGGAACGGTGAACGACGACAATGTCGGCGTTGGGAAGGTTCAGGTCGGGGTTGATTTCCTTGATGGCGGCATCGTCCCACTTCTTGATCTTGGCCAGGAAGATGTCGGCGAGGACCGGACCCGAAAGCTTGAGTTCGCCGGGCTTGACGCCGTCGATATTGACGACGGGCACCGTGCCGCCCACGATGGCGGGGAACTGAAGCAGATTGTTCTGTTCAAGATCTGCGGCCATCATGGGGTCGTCCGAAGCACCGAAATCGACCGTTTTGGCGATGATCTGCTGTTGGCCGCCGCCCGAGCCGATAGACTGGTAATTGATGCGGTGACCGGTTTCCTGATGGTATTGGGCTGCCCACTTGGCGTAGATGGGATAAGGGAACGACGCGCCGGCGCCGGTGATGTTGACCGCTTGGGCGGCCAATGAGGCGGCGCCGAAGGCGATACCAACTGCGGCTTGCAAAATTACGCGTTTGAACATCGATCAATCCTCTTGATTTTTAGGTCAAATGAACAGGTGGTTACCTGCATGGACTGAATGATAAAGAGTCAATATTACAGGTTAATGACACCGCCGCCATCGGGCAAGTGTTGCGCCGAGCTTATTCCATGAGGTGCTTCTGTATATTGAAGGGCTTGCCCCTGGCCCTGATCTTGACGTAGTCGCCGTTTGGCAGCGCGCGCCACGCCAGCTGATTATCCCGCAAGGCATACAGGAAAGCCTCTCTTATTACACGTTTTTTCAGCGCCGGGTCGTATACGGGACAGCCGAGTTCGACCCGCCGGAAGAAATTTCGGTCCATCCAGTCGGCGGACGACAAATAAACCTTTTCTTCGCCTTCGGCATAAAAATAAAAGACGCGGGAATGCTCAAGGAAACGTCCCACGATGGAACGCACACGAATATTCGACGACAAGCCCGGTACCCCGGCACGCAGCGCGCAAGCCCCACGTACGACAAGATCGATGCGCACCCCGGCCTGGCTGGCCTTGTAAAGCTCTTCAATAATGATGGGTTCGAGCAGCGAGTTCATCTTGGCCATGATGCGCGCCTTCTTGCCTTCGGCGGCAGCCTGCGCTTCATTGCGAATCAGCTCTACCATGGTGTCGTGCAACGTGAATGGCGCCTGCAGCAAAGCCTTGAGCACAGGCTTCTCGCCCAGGCCGGTCAGCAAAGAGAACACTTTGTCCATATCGGCGCAAATACCCTGATCTGCCGTAAGCAAGCCGAAATCGGTGTACTGCCTGGCCGTGCGCGTATGATAATTACCAGTGCCCAGGTGCCCGTAGCGCCGGATGCGGCCGCCCTCGCGCCGAAGCACCAGAGCCATCTTGGCATGGGTCTTGTGCCCTACGACCCCGTAGCTGACGTGGGCGCCCACCTCTTCGAGCTTGGCCGCCCAACCGATATTGGTCTGCTCGTCGAAGCGCGCCATCAGCTCGACAATAACAGTAACCTCTTTGCCGGCCTTCGCAGCCGACAGCAGCAAGCTCATCAGCTCGGAGTCTTCGCCGGTGCGGTAGATGGTCTGCTTGATGGCCACTACGGCCGGATCCTGTGCCGCAGCCGATAAAAACGCCAGGACAGGCTCGAAAGACTGATACGGATGATGCAAAAGACGGTCGCGCTCGGCAATGGCTTCGAACATGGAGTGCGGGTGATCGCCGATCATATCGAAGGGCGCCGGCACCCTTGGACGGTATTCCGAAAACAGCAGGTCGGGGCGATCGACCAAATTGCACAATTGCATTAGCCGCGACAAGTTCACCGGGCCGTCGACTCGATATGTGTCGTGCGCCTGCAGCGAGAACTCTTGCTGCAGATAGCGTTCAAGGCGAGCGGGCATCTCGTGATCGATTTCGAGCCGAACCGCTGCGCCGAAGTTACGCTGCGACAGTTCGCCTTGCAAGGCCAGCCGCAAGTTGGTGATCTCTTCCTCGTCGACGAATAGATCGCTGTTGCGCGTAACCCGCCATTGATAACAGCCGTTCACCTCGAGCCCTGGAAACAGCTCACCGACGAACTCGCTGATAAGCGAGGTAAGAATGATGTAGCCATGTTCGACCCCGGCGATTTCGGAAGGCACCCGCATGACGCGGGGCAATGCCCGTGGCGCCTGCACTACCGCAATGGACGCCCTGCGTCCGAAGGCATCAATGCCTGAAAGGGCCACGATGAAGTTCAGGCTCTTGTTGTAGACACGCGGGAAGGGATGCGCCGGATCGAGCCCGATAGGGGTCAGCATGGGCATTACATCGCGCTGGAAAACAGAGTGCGCCCAGCCGCGCTGAGTTTCATCCCAATCTGAGGGGTCGATCACGACGATGCCCTCGAGTGCCAGCAAAGGCATCACTTCTTCGTTAAGAAGATGGTGCTGGCGCTCGATCAGGGCATGCGTGGCCTCTTGCACCTGCTCGAACGCCTCGGCCGGCGTATAGCCGTCTTCGCCGGCGATGTTGGCATGCTGAGCCAGCTGTTCCTTGAGGCTTGAAATGCGGATTTCGAAAAATTCGTCGAGATTGGAACTGACGATGCACAGGTAACGCAGCCGCTCTAGCAACGGCGTATCAGAATACTCGGCCATGGCCAGCACTCTGTCGTTGAACTTCAAGAGGGACAGCTCACGGTTGAGCAGTTTGGGCGTGACGCTGGAGGGGTCGGATAACATTCGAGGTCCTGAAGATAATGCCTGTCTTTTACTGCAAGTTAATGACACTATCATGACAGGGCGGGATTTCACCCGCAACATGCTCCACTGCTTGCGCCAAATAGCCCTCAGCCAGCCCGTGCGGGCTGAACACGGCAGGAATCCCTTTCCTTGCCGCCCCTTGGGCGGCGAGCATCCAAGAGGGACGGGAGGATGTCAATTCCTTATAATCTGAAAAAACCTGCCACACTACGCCTCTATGGACTATCTCCTTGCTGCCGTCGACCTGGGTTCGAACAGTTTTCGCCTTTCCATCGGCCGGGTCGTGCAAAACAACGGAAAAGCACAAATCTACGCTGTCGACAGGCTAAAGGAATCCGTTCAACTGGCAGGCGGCCTGGACGCACACCAGATGCTCGATGAGCCCGCCATCGAGCGGGCCCTGGCAGTGCTGAAACGCTACGGGGAACGACTCAACGGCTTCCATCCCAATCGCGTGCGCGCCGTCGCCACCAACACCTTCCGCGTTGCTCGCAACGTTGCCGACATCCTGCCCCGCGCAGAAGCCGCCCTGGGCTTTCCCATCGAAGTCGTGTCCGGCGCTGAAGAGGCGCGACTCATCTATTCCGGTGTGGTCAACGAACTGGCCCCCTCGACGAACCGCCGCCTTGTAATTGACATTGGAGGCGGATCAACCGAAGTTATTCTGGGCCAGGGGCACGAACCCCTGCACCTGGCCTCGCTCAGCATGGGCTGCGCCAGTTTTAGCCGACGTTTTTTCCCTGACGGCATCATTACTGCTCAACGCATGGAACATGCGCAACTGGCGGCACGTGGAGAGCTGCAAGGAATCGCACGCCGATACCGAAAAACCGGCTGGAAACACGCTTACGGCTCGTCGGGTACAGCCAAGGGGCTACTGGCCATCCTGGCCGAAGGCGGTATGTCGGCGAAAGGCATCACGCTGGAAGGCATGCAGGCGCTACAGGCAAGGCTGATCAAAGACGGCAAGGTCATCATGCAGAACCTGCCCGGCATCAAGGCCACGCGCGCCCCGGTGTTGCCCGGTGGACTGGCCATTATGTTGGCCGCCTTCCAAGAGCTCAAGATCGACGTCATGCTGCCGGGCGAAGGCGCACTTCGGGTCGGTGTGCTGTACGACCTGCTGGGCCGGGATTCCGACCACGACAAGCGTGATGAAACCGTTGCGCTTTACCAGAAGCGCTATCTGCTTGACGTCAAGCAGGCTGATCGTGTGCGCGACACTGCCCTGCGCCTGTTCGAGCAGCTTGGCGGTGCCGGAGACGAAAAAGAAGAGGTTTCACTGGCCCTGGGCTGGGCGGCCAGCCTGCACGAAGTGGGCTTGTCCATCACCCAAGCAAACTTCCATCGGCACAGCGCATATATTTTGCAGCACGCCGATATGCCGGGCTTCTCTAACGACGATCAAGCCCTGCTTGCTTGGCTTGCCTTGGGCTTGCACGGCAAGCTCAGCAAGAAAAACGCATACCCGGCCAGTGCCCTGCAATGGCAGGCCCTGCTGTGCCTGCGTTTGGCCACCCTGCTTTGCCGGCGACGCGAAGACCTTGACGCGCTGCCGTTGTCACTCGAATCAAACGGCTCAACCATCAAAGCCATTGCAAGCAAGTCGTGGCTTGAAACCCATCCGTTATCCGAATACTCGCTGCATCGCGAAGCGTCCGACTGGAGCAAAACCGGGGTCGATTTAAAACTGGTCGAACGCTAAGCGGTAGCCGGGGCCCAACGTTTAACGCCCCGGACCAAGCCGGGGCGCATTGGAAAACGCAGCATTATCGCGAATAAAACTAGTCAAGACCGAAGTGCTTGCGATAGCGGGGATCGACCTGGGCGATATCCAGCAGCACGGGAAAATCGGCGGTGTTGAAGTCGGGGTCCCAGGCGGGTTCGCCGCATATGGAGGCGCCCAAAGCGAGATAGCCCTTGATCAGTGGCGGCACACGAGCCGGAAGCTCGCTGTTGAGGCGCTCGACCGGGTAGCGATGCAAAGGGGCAACGCGGTGAGGGCTACGCCCGGAAGCCATGCTTTTCTTGGCGGCGCGCCATACCTCGGCAGCAGTGACCCCATCGTCTCGAAGGCTGACGCTGGCGCAACCAAGCACATACTGATAGCCGCCTTGCTGCATCAGGGCCGCAATACCCGACCACAACAACATGATGACTGATCCCTTGCGATAGTCGGGGTGAATACACGACCGCCCTACTTCGGCCAACGAAGAACGAATGCCGTCGAGCGAGGAGATGTCGAACTCGGATTCGGAATAATAGCCGCCCGCCTTGATGGCATTGGCGGGTGTCAGCAGCCGATAGGTGCCCACCACCTGACCCGTGCCGGCTTCGGTAACCATAAAATGCTCGCACCACGGATCAAAGTGATCGGAATCGAGGCCGTCCGCCGCATCGGGAAAGACAGCATTCATTTCCTTGGTGAACACCTCGTAGCGCAAGCGCTGTATGGATTCGAGCTCTTCGTTGGTACGTGCCAGGCCAAGCACCAGCCCGCCGGATGATTCTCCGCTCCAGGCAACTTCGACCTCGGCTTCGCTATTGACTCGCGCTAGCTCTAGCATAGATATCGCTCCACAAACATTGTGCCATTATGGCAGCCAAATGTTTCAAGTATTTGATGTCTACGTTACCGCTTTGTTAAGTCGACTGCAACCAGTTCGCTCACGCCTTGCCGGGCCAGCTCGACGTCTTCGGCTTCGACCATCAAACGCAGCTTCGGTTCGGTGCCCGAAGCGCGAATCAGTACTCGGCCGCGGCCATTGAGCTCGCGTTCCACACGGCGGCGCGCCTCGGCCAGGCCGGAGTGGTCTTCCCACTGGGTTCCGGGTTTCAGCGGCACGTTGACCATTTCTTGTGGATACATCCGCAGGTCGCCCACCGCCTCGGATAGGCTCTGCTCGGGTCGTCGCATGGCGGTCAAGACCTGGAGGGCGGCAATGATGCCGTCGCCGGTAGTGTGGCAATCAAGACACAAAAGATGGCCCGAGCTTTCGCCTCCGTAGAGCCAGCCTTTGCGCAACATGGTTTCAAGCACGTAGCGGTCGCCCACCTTGGCACGCTCAAAGTCCACTCCCATGGCCTTCACGCCCTTTTCGAAGCCGAAGTTGGTCATCAGCGTGCCGACCACGCCCTCGACCTTGCCCCGGCTGAGGCGGTCGCGCACAATGGCATACAACAATTCGTCGCCGTTGAAGAGGCGGCCGGTTTCATCCACCATCAACAGCCGGTCGGCGTCACCATCCAGTGCGATGCCGACGTGCGCACCCCGCGCCTGAACTTCGGCCGCCATGGCCTCGGGGTGAAGCGCGCCGACGCCTTCGTTGATATTGAAGCCATCCGGTTGGCAACCGATGGGAAATACTTCGGCGCCCAGTTCACGAAACACATGCGGCGCAATCTGGTAGGCCGCCCCGTGCGCCGCGTCGACCACGATCTTCATGCCGGACAGATCCAGCTCGTTCGGGAAAGTGCTTTTGCAAAATTCGATGTACCGGCCGGAAGCATCGTCGATGCGCCGAGCGCGCCCCAGCGCCTCGGAGTCGGCGCAGCCCAAGGGCTGATCGATGACGGCTTCGATACGCTCTTCGATTTCATCGGGCAACTTCATGCCTTGCGCCGAAAAGAACTTGATGCCGTTGTCTTGATACGGATTGTGCGAGGCGCTTATGACAACGCCGGCGGCCAGTCGCAGGGCCCGGGTCAGGTAGGCCACAGCCGGTGTGGGAACCGGCCCGGCCAGCAACACATCGACGCCTGCGGCCGACAAGCCGGCCTCAAGCGCGGATTCAAGCATATAACCCGAAATACGGGTGTCTTTGCCGATGACCACGGTGGGCCGGCCGCGAATGGGGTTGTGATGTTGCGCCAGCACTTGGCCTGCCGCATAGCCCAGCCGCAAAGTGAACTCTGGATTGATGATGGGGCCGCCCACCTCGCCGCGCACCCCATCGGTGCCGAAATATTTGCGCTGACTCATGCGGATGCTCCGTTCTGTACTGTCTGCCACACATTGATGGCGTCAACTGTTTGCGCCACGTCGTGGACGCGCACCAGGGCCGCGCCGCGAGCAATGCCCGCAAGCGCTCCCGCAATGCTGCCTCCGAGGCGCTGGTCGGGTTCTCGACCAGTGACATGCCCTATCATCGTCTTGCGCGACAGGGCCACCAGCCATGGGTAATCGTCGAAGAAAAGGTCTTGCAGGCGGCGAAGCAGCTCGTAGTTATGTTGGGCGTTCTTGCCGAAGCCGAATCCCGGGTCAAGCACGATGCGTTGGGGGTGCATGCCCAAGGTTCTCAGGATGGCAACGCGCTCACGCAAGAAGTCTCGCACCTCGGCCACCACATCGTCGTACCGGGGGGCCTGCTGCATGGTGCGCGGTTCGCCCTGCATGTGCATGACGCACAACCCGCAGTATGACGACGCCACCGCCTCGAGGGCCCCTGGCATGCGAAAACCATAGATGTCGTTGATCATGTCGACGCCGGCATCCAGTACGCCGCGCATGACTTCGGGCTTGAACGTGTCGACCGAGATGGCGGCGCCACAATCGCGCAGCCCTTCTATCACCGGCAGCAGGCGATCGATCTCTTCTTGCAAACCCACCGGGGTCGCGCCGGGGCGCGTAGATTCGGCGCCGATGTCGATAATGTCGGCGCCATCGGCCACGAGCTGGAGCCCATGGGCGATGGCATTGTCGGTTTCGAGATGGCGCGATCCGTCAGAGAACGAATCGGGGGTGACGTTGAGAATACCCATCACCAGGGGGCGTTCGAGCGACAGCTCGAACCGCCCGCAGAGCAGCTTTGCGCTCATGAAAACACCACGGCGCCCAGTTCTACACAGGGGTGGCGGCAGCGCTGCCGCCGCCCACCGCCGGCGCGCCGGCGGGCGGCGTTGGCGGTGAGTCGGGGCTGTCGTGGTTCTTGGGAGGACGCGGGGCGCGGCCTTCCATGATGTCGTTGATTTGATCGGCGTCGATGGTTTCCCACTCGAGCAAGGCGGCCGCCATGGCTTCCATCTTGTCGCGGTTGCCCTCGATAATGTCGCGCGCCACCTTGTACTGCTCATCGATGATCTTGCGAATTTCCAGGTCGACCTTTTGCATGGTGGACTCTGACACATGGGTGGTCTTGGTGACACTGCGCCCCAGGAAGACCTCACCCTCGTTTTCAGCGTAAACCACCGGCCCAAGCGAGTCGGTCATGCCGTAACGGGTGACTATATCGCGTGCAATGGAGGTAGCCCGTTCAAAGTCGTTGGAGGCGCCCGTGGTCATCTGGTTCATGAAGACCTCTTCGGCAATACGCCCGCCGAACAGCACGGCGATCATGTTGAGCAGACGGTCTTTGTCCATGCTGTAGCGGTCGCCCTCGGGCAACTGCATGGTGACGCCCAGCGCCCTTCCGCGCGGAATGATGGTGACCTTGTGTACAGGATCGGTCTTGGGAAGGCTGCGAGCCACCAGGGCGTGGCCGGACTCGTGATACGCCGTATTGCGGCGCTCTTCTTCGGGCATGACCAGGGTGCGACGTTCGGCGCCCATAATGATCTTGTCCTTGGCCTTTTCGAAATCGTTCATGTCGACAGTGCGGCCATTGCGGCGCGCCGCGAACAAAGCGGCCTCGTTGACCAGGTTGGCCAGGTCGGCGCCCGAGAAACCGGGCGTGCCGCGCGCCAGAATAAGCGCATCGACGTTGGATGCCAACGGCACTTTACGCATGTGCACTTTAAGAATTTGTTCGCGGCCGCGGATGTCGGGCAAAGACACAACCACCTGGCGGTCAAAGCGCCCAGGGCGCAACAGCGCGGGGTCGAGCACATCAGGGCGGTTGGTGGCGGCAACCACCAATACGCCCTGGCCGGTTTCAAAGCCATCCATTTCAACCAGCAACTGGTTGAGGGTCTGTTCGCGTTCGTCGTTGCCGCCACCCAGGCCGGCGCCGCGCTGGCGGCCTACTGCATCGATTTCGTCGATGAAGATGATGCAAGGAGCCTGCTTCTTGGCGTTTTCAAACATGTCGCGTACGCGGGCGGCGCCCACGCCGACAAACATTTCGACGAAGTCAGAGCCCGAGATACTGAAGAAAGGCACTTTGGCTTCGCCGGCAATAGCTTTGGCAAGCAGGGTTTTACCGGTTCCCGGAGGACCTACCAGCAGCACGCCGCGCGGAATGCGTCCGCCCAGCCGCTGGAATTTGGTGGGGTCGCGTAGGAATTCGACCAGCTCGGTGACGTCTTCTTTAGCTTCGTCGCAACCTGCGACGTCGGAAAAAGTGACGTTGTTGGTGTTTTCGTCCATCATGCGGGCGCGCGATTTGCCGAAGCTGAACGCACCGCCCTTGCCGCCGCCCTGCATCTGGCGCATGAAGAATATCCATACGCCGATAAGCAGCAGCATCGGGAACCACGAGATAAACAGGCTGGTCAGGAACGAGGGTTCTTCGCGAGCCTTGCCCGAGACTTCGACGCCGGCCTTGACCAGTTCGGGGACCATCCAAAGATCGCCTGGCGACGTGAGGCTGTACGGCCGGCCTGAATCAGGCGTGACATAAAGGGTATCGCCCTGGATGTCGACCTTGCTGACCTTGCCCGCCTGCGCATCGGACATGAATTGGGTATAGGTTACCGTTTCTGTGGATGCGACGCGGCCATCGAACTGCTTGAATACAGTGAAAAGCACCAGCGCGATCACCATCCATATGGCAACCTTGGAAAACGAGTTGTTCAAAGCCAACCTCCTACGTAACCTCGACCTGACACGTAGCCCCGCGTTACGGGCAGCCGATCAGATACTTGAATGGTTCATTCTAACCCGTCAGAACGAACATCGCTTTGATTTGCCCCGGGTTTAAGACCACGGGCAACCAAAAATGTTTCAGATGATTTATCTCGCGAAGCCTTGGGCTTGCGCTCGACGACACGCTGGAAATGCTGTTTGAACATTTCAACGATCTGCGAGAACCCGCTGCCGTGAAATGCCTTGACGATCAAGGCGCCTTCAGGGCGCAGATGCCTGCAGGCAAATTCGAGTGCCAATTCGCACACATGCTGGATTCGCGCCGAATCGGCCGACTCCACACCAGACAAGTTGGGGGCCATATCGGAAATCACAAGATCGACGGGCGAATCGCCAACAATCTGTTTCAATTGCTCGAGCACGTGATCTTCGCGAAAATCGCCCTGGATGAACTCAACCCCGGCGACGGGCTCCATCGGCAGCATATCCAAAGCAATGATTCGGCCCTGCACCACGCCGCCCGGGCCGGCCAATCGCTCGCGCGCCACCTGCGACCAACTTCCCGGCGCTGAGCCCAGGTCGACCACGATATCGCCCTTGTTCAGGAGTTTTTCGGTCTCGAGAATCTGCAGCAGCTTGAACGCGGCGCGCGCACGATAGCCCTTTTGTTGCGCCATTTTCACATAAGGGTCGTTGATATGCTGATGAACCCAGTTTTTTGAGAATTTTTTCTTGGCCATTCCCGTACAATTCCACTATGCCCAAACTTGACATTACATCCCAAGAGCGCAGCGCCCTGCGCGCCGCCGCCCATCCATTGCACCCTGTCGTCCTGATCGGCGACAAGGGGCTTACCGCGGCCGTTCTCAAAGAAATCGACCTGAATCTGAACGCCCACCAATTAATCAAGGTACGGGTAAACGGCCAGGAACGCGCTGAACGCGATGCCACTCTCGAAACCATCTGCGACGAGCTTTCATGCGCCGCAGTGCATCACCTGGGCAAAACCTTGATAATCTATCGGCCTGATGCCGCCAAGGCTCTGGCCGAAGAACAGGCACGCAACGCCACCCGGGCGCAGCGCAAGCCCTCGGAGCCTTATATACCGAAAAAGCATGCCGCAGCCGGCACCAAACCGGCACGCAAAACCACTCGCCGGCCCAATGACGAGGCCCCTGCCCGGCGTACAGCCTCCGGGCCGGCTCCAGCCCACGGCATCCCGCGCCGTGCCGGCAGCGCCCTTACCTTACGCGCCGGCATGCGGCGCGCCGCTCCGTCCGGCACACGCAAGCGTTCACGCTAACACGCGGCACAAATACCTTTGGAACATGGCGGCGCCAGTATCCTGGGCATACATCAAGCGGCAAGCCGCTTTCAGAAGCAGGCGCCCACTGCCAACATGCGGCGACCCCGGCATGACGGCCAAAAAAGAAAAACGCCCCCGCTTTTGGGGGCTTTTTTATGGTGTCTTGAACCGGGCGCTATCAAGAATGCCGCTATCGGCACGTATTTTACGCTGAAAAGCGCCCCTGGCGGTGGGCCAGGGCCCAGGATAGCGCCCGGACTTCAAACTTAGGCCCGACTTAAGCTTGAAGCCGGGACTTTAAAGCCGGGGCCTGGGCTTAAAACCGCCGCTTAGATATAGCTAATGCCGACAACTTCGTATTCACGCACGCCGCCCGGAGCCTGGACTTCGACGACATCACCCTCGGACTTGCCGATTAGAGCACGGGCCACGGGGCTGGAAACCGAGATGCGATTTGCGCGGATGTCGGCCTCGGCATCGCCAACAATCTGGTAAGTAAGGCGCTGGCCGGAATCGAGATCTTCGATTTCGACGGTGGCGCCGAACACGGCTGTACCCTGGACATCCAGCGTGGTGGGATCAATGATCTGTGCGTTGGACAAAGTGCCTTCGAGCTCTTGGATACGGCCTTCGACAAATGCCTGGCGCTCACGCGCAGCATCGTACTCGGCGTTCTCGGACAAGTCGCCCTGGGCGCGCGCCTCGGCGATGGCATTGATTACTTCGGGGCGCTCGACCGTTTTCAAGCGATGCAGTTCTTGTTGCAAGCGTTCAGCTCCGCTTGCTGTCAATGGTATGGCAGCCATGATGTTCCTGATGAAAGTAAAAGACGCTCCGCAACGAGGGAGCGCCTCTGATAGTGGACGCCGACGGCAGACCGCAGCCAACGTCAATTTGTCTTACAAGAATGTGGGATTCTTGACTTGTTTTTGTCGCTTTGCCTTATGCACCGAGAATGAGCTTCGATGTAATGCAAAACCCCGGTTCGCCGAGAACCGGGGATGTATGAGTTATTGTCGGCAAAATCGGGGCAAATTGCAAGCCCCCCTGCCAACCACACACTTCACAACTGTTTGCGCGAATTATGTGTTTGGCGCGCACCGAGCAAAGCGTGCAGGATAATGGCGCCGAAGGTGGCTGTTCCAATTCCGTCCAGCGTGAAAGCGCCAAAGGCGATCGAAAAATTGCCGGCGCCCAGCACCAGGGTCACGGCCGCGACGATAAGGTTCCGGTTGTCGCTGAAATCGACCTGGTTGACCACCCAGATGCGCGCGCCGGCCACCGCGATCAGGCCGAAAACCACCAACGACATGCCGCCCAGAACCGGCCCGGGAATCAACTGAATCAGGGCGCCGAACTTGGGCGAGAACCCCAGCAGTATGGCAATGAAGGCCGCTACGACAAAGACCAGCGAGGAATAGATGCGCGTCACGGCCAT
>NZ_JBIQLE010000034.1:0-32847 GCF_044464525.1 Pusillimonas sp. | reverse complement strand
GGCAAAAGATTACTTGGCAAACAGGAGGCGTCCATATATGAGTTCTGCCGCCGCCCGATCCAGTCAGAAAAATTTGGGTAGTCCGGCCAACGGCCGGACCGCATGATGCGGACTGCGCCGTGCTCCCCGCCCATCAGCCGGCTAAAGAATCCAAAAAACATACGCCTAGATCAGGCGCTCGCCCCTTGCTCTGCCTCGTCGCGCAATACCCGCCGCAGCAGCTTGCCCGTATTGCTTTTGGGCAGCTCGCTACGAAACTCGATCTCTTGCGGCCGCTTGTAGCCTGTAAGATGCCGGGCGCACCACTCGCGCAGCTCGGACTCGGTCAGGGCCGGGTCTTTCTTGACCACGAACAGCTTGACCATCTCGCCGCTATGTTCGCTGGGCATACCGACCACCACACACTCCAGCACGCCCGGATGCTGCATGACCACCTGCTCGATCTCATTGGGATAGACATTGAAACCCGACACCAGGATCATGTCCTTCTTGCGATCAATGATGCGCACGCGGCCCTGCGGGCTCATGATGCCGATATCGCCCGTCTTGAAGTAGCCATCCGCCGAAAAAGACGCCTCGGTCTCGTCCGGCAGCTTCCAATAGCCCTTCATTACTTGCGGACCGCGTATCGACACCTCGCCCGCCTCGCCCAACGGCACCTCCCGCTCGTCACTATCCAGCATGACCACCTCGGTAGACGGCAGCGGCAAGCCTATGTCGCCCGAATATTCCGTAGCGTTGGTGGGGTTCACGATGGCCACCGGCGACGTTTCCGAAAGCCCATAGCCTTCGATCAGGGGCAGGCCCGTCGCCTTGTGCCATCGTTCAGCCACGGCCTGCTGCACCGCCGCCCCGCCCCCGAAGCACAGGCGTAGCGCCGAAAAGTCCAGCTTGCTGAACTCGGGGCGATTCAACAGCCCATTGAACAGCGTGTTGACCGCAGGGAAAATCGATACGGGATCGCGCCGCCACGCCTTCAAGATGGTGTCGAGCTTGCGTGGGTCGGCAATAAGCACGCTGCACATGCCCGCATGCATTGCGAAGAGCCCGCAGACCGTGAACGCGAAGATGTGATACAGCGGCAACGCAGTGAGAATCACCATGCCCGCTCCGCAGTTCTCGCCAAGAACGGGGCGAGCCACCGCCTGAACCTGCAAGACATTGGCCACCAGATTACCGTGCGTCAGCATGGCGCCTTTCGGTCGCCCCGTGGTGCCGCCGGTGTATTGCAGCACAGCCACGTCGTCCAACCCCAGTGTGGGCGCCGTGAACGGCGCCGAAGCGCCCTTACGCAACACCGTCTTCAAGGCAACCGCCTCTTGCAGGTTATGCGTGGGCGTCATTTTCTTGATGTAGCGGGCCGCAAAATTCAAGGCCAGGCCTTTCAGCCCCAGCAAGTCTCCCACCGAAACCAGCACCACCTTGCCAGGACGAACCTGCGAATCAACCTTGGCCAACGTGGCCGCGAAGCTCTCGAAGATGAAGATCATGTCGACCTCGGCATCTTCGAGCTGGTGGCTCAATTCGGGGGCGGTATACATGGGATTGACGTTGACCAGCACCATTCCCGCGCGCAACACCCCCACCAGTATGGGAAGATACGCCATCACATTGGGCATCATCAGAGCCACATGACTGCCGGCGGGCAACCCCTGGGCCTGAACCCACGCCGCCACAGTGTCGGCATGGCGATCAAGCTGCGCAAAGCTCATGTCACTGCCCATGAAGGTGGCGACGCGGCGTTGCGCATGCTTTTTACATGCTCGCCCGATCAGCTCGGGCAGAGACTGATAGCCCTCGGTGCTTATCTGGGCGGGCACGCCCTCGGGGTAGTGCTGTATCCAGGGTTTGTCCATTGCTTCTCGCTCTTCCGTTTGTAACCAGTTGGTGGCATGAATAACGCGGCATTGATGATACGACGCGATCAAGGTACAGTTTATCGTCAAGCATTACAGGACTCTGTTTCATGAAATTAGTCGAACCCATCGTCGGTTGGCAAGCCGAAATGGCCAACATCCGTCGCGACATCCACGCCCACCCCGAACTTGCCTTCGAAGAGGTCCGCACTGCCGACCTTGTCGCCGGCCTGCTCGAGTCTTGGGGCATCCCCACCCACAAAGGGCTAGGCATCACCGGGGTTGTCGGTACCATACACGGCTCGACACAGAACGGACGAGCCATAGGCCTGCGAGCCGACATGGACGCCCTGCCCATGCAAGAGGCCAACACCTTCGACCACGCAAGCAAGCACCCCGGCGTCATGCATGCCTGCGGCCACGACGGACACACGGCCATGCTCTTGGCTGCGGCCCGCTACCTGGCACAACATCGCGATTTCGCCGGAACGGTCCACGTCATCTTCCAGCCGGCTGAAGAAGGCTTCGGCGGCGCCAAAAAAATGATTGACGACGGCCTGTTCCAGAAGTTTCCCATGGAAGCGGTGTTTGGCATGCATAATTGGCCGGGCATCGACGCAGGCGCATTCGCCGTCCACAACGGGCCGGTCATGGCGTCCAGCAATACCTTCGAGATCACTATCCGCGGCAAAGGCGCCCATGCCGCCATGCCGAATCTTGGGCACGATCCCGTCATGGCCGCCGTGCAACTTGCCCAGACCTTCCAGACCATCATCACCCGCGAAGTCGACCCGCTCGACCCTGTCGTACTCAGCATCACCCAGATTCACAGCGGATCGGCAGACAACGTCATCCCCGACGACGCCGTCATGCGTGGCACTGTGCGCACCTTTACCGACGAGGCCATCGACCTCATCGAGCGGCGCATGCACGAAGTCGCAACGCTTACCTGCCAGGCGATGAACTGCTCCGTCGAATTCGTATTCGATCGCCGCTACCCACCCACCATCAATCACGCCGATGAAGCTGCCTTCTGCGTGCAGGTGTTGAAAGACATCGTTGGCGCTGACAGAATTCAACAAAACAAAGCCCCCTCCATGGGGGCCGAAGACTTCGCCTTCATGCTTAAAGAGAAACCCGGCTGCTACGTATGGATAGGCAACGGCCACGGAGATCATCGCAGCGGCGGCCATGGCCTGGGCCCCTGCATGCTGCATAACAGCAGCTACGATTTCAACGACGAGGTCCTGCCCCTCGGGGCAAGCTACTGGGTCGAGCTCGCCCGCCGCCGATTGTCCCAACCCTCCGGCGTCGACTAACCTCCCTTTCCGCCACAGTCCACCGCCAACCGATCGGCCCGCTTCCGTTACAATAGCGGGCCACCTCGGTGCCGATGGCTTGTTGTCTCGTCAGGGGCCTGCGCCCGGCGAACTAAGCCTCCCGACCCAGATTCATCAAAAAGGTTGCCTATGTCGGATACGCCAGTCAGGCCCCAAAACGGTCCTATCACCATCCCGCGCCGACTTGACCCCGAGGATGCCCAGCTTGCACTGCAACGCTTGCAGGCCATCCTGAAGCGGCAAGAGGTCGTCGAGGCGTTGGCGCGCCGCCAATTCGAAACAGACGAACGATCCAATCTGCTCGAAGGCATGCTGCATCGCCAGCACGAAGGCGAAATCCAGGCGATCGTCAACGATCTGCATCCTTCCGACATCGCCTTTATTCTCGAGTCACTGCCCGAGAACGAACGCCAGGCCGTCTGGCAGCTCGTCGACTCTCAACACGATGCCGACGTCCTGCTCGAGGTGGACGACTGGGCCCGCGAATCGCTCATCAAGTCCATGGACATGGAAGACCTGGTGGCCGCCACCGGCACCATGGACGCGGACGAGCTCGCTGACCTGGTGCCCGACCTGCCGCCTGATGTCGTTGCCGAAGTCCAGAAAGGGCTCACCGACGCCGAGCGAGCGCAGCTTATCGAAGCCATGGGCTACCCCGAAGACACCGTGGGCGCCATCATGGATTTCGAGATGGTGCGCGTGCGCGAAGACGTATCACTCGAAGTGGTCTTGCGTTATCTGCGTCGTCTGCACGAATTGCCCGACCACACTGACCAAATCTTCGTTGTCGACCGCCAAGATCGGCTGCGCGGCACCTTGGCCTTGTCCCGGCTGCTGGTCAGCGAACCCGAAATCGACGTGTCCCAGGTGATGGACACCGACTATCTCACCTTGAACCCCCTCGATTCCGACGCCGACGCAGCCGGCGCCTTCGAGCGCTACGACCTTGTCTCGGCGCCGGTTATCGACGACCAGGGCCGCCTGATCGGCCGGGTCACCATCGCCGAGGTCGTCGACGTCATCCAGGAAGACTCTCAGGAACAAGCCCTGTCGCGCGCCGGTCTGCAAGAAGAAGACATCTTCGCCCCAACCGTCAACGCCATTCGCAACCGTGCTCCCTGGCTGCTGGTCAACCTGTTCACCGCCTCCACCGCAGCCTTCATTGCCTCGCGCTTCGAGGGCACGGTCAGCCACATCGTCGTGCTGGCCTTCCTCATGTCCATCGTGGCAGGCATAGGCGGAAACTCCGGCAACCAGACCATGACCATGATCATCCGCGCCATCGCCGTGGGCAGGGTCAACAGCTCCAACATCTGGCAACTGATCAAGCGCGAACTGATGATCACCTTGCTCGTGGGCATCTGCGGCAGCATCGTGGCGGCGATATTCGCCTGGTACATTTCCGGCTCCTGGTCCATCGCCTTGGTGATGATGGCCGCCATGATCAGCAACATGCTGATCGGCGCCACCGTCGGCGTCCTTATCCCCCTCATCCGCGACCGCGTCGGCAAAGACCCCGCCATGGGTTCGTCGGTGCTGCTCACCTTCTTCACCGACTCGCTGGGGTTCTTCATCTTCCTCGGACTGGCTACGGTATTTTTGTTGTAGCCGTCGCTCTGCCTTCGCGCTCCCTACGCCGGCGCCTGGCTTTCGCGCCAACGCCGGAATTTGGCACTCCCCGCATCACAGGAACTACATCGAAGCTGGGAAACGGCCTGTCCGCCTCACGCCGACTAAAGCACATAAATGCACACGCCCATCATCAACTGTTCAGTCACAAGGGCTCCTGTGAGAAGCACTGTCAGCACAAAAGCAAAAGGCCAACCTAGGGGAGGTCGGCCTTTTGACAAAGCAAGAAAATATACACAAGAAACCTAGCTCAGCTTCCCATGGCAATGCTTGTACTTCTTCCCACTACCGCAAGGGCAGGGGTCGTTGCGTCCCACCTTTGGCACCGCAGCATCCGGAACCGCCTGACGCCCCGTGGCCGCCTCGGCGATGCCCGGATCTTCGCCGCTTAACGCCGCATCGTAATCCGAATGATGATATTTGACGTTCTCAAGCTGCGAAGTTTCGGGCTCGGTCACCTCAACCTGCTCCGCCGATTGGATTCGTACCGTTAGAAGCACCTTCACGACATCGTCGCGCACCCTATCAAGCATCGCCGAAAACAGCTCGAACGCCTCGCGTTTATATTCCTGCTTGGGATCTTTCTGAGCATAACCGCGCAGATGAATACCCTGGCGCAAGTGATCCAGCGCCGACAAATGAGCGCGCCAGCTTGTATCAATGGCTTGCAACAAGACCGAACGCTCAAACGGCGCCCAGTTGTCGCGTCCCACCAATTCGACCTTTTCTTCGTAGATACGACGCGCCTCGGCCAGCACCCGCTCAAGAAGCTCATCGTCAGTAATGTTGGGCTCTTCCTCCATGTACCGGCTTAGCGGCACTTCGACATGCCAATCCGATTCAAGCGTAGCCTCAAGCGCCGCAAGCTCCCACTGCTCTTCCATGCTTTCTTCAGGAACATGCAGACGGAACAACTCGGTGACCGCAGCCTCGCAAAGGTGGCGGATGGATCCGGACACGTCGGATGACTCGAGCACTTCGTTGCGCTGCGCATACAGCACCTTGCGCTGATCGTTGGCCACGTCATCGTATTCGAGCAGCTGTTTGCGAATATCAAAGTTGCGCGCCTCGACCTTGCGCTGCGCCGATTCGATAGAGCGCGAAACCATACGCGCCTCGATGGGCTCGCCTTCAGGCAGGCGCAGGCGTTCCATGATCGAACGCACACGATCGCCCGCGAAAATACGCATCAAAGAATCGTCAAGAGACAGATAAAAACGGGACGAGCCCGGATCACCCTGCCGGCCCGCACGGCCCCGCAATTGATTATCGATACGGCGCGATTCGTGGCGCTCGGTGCCGATGATGCGCAAGCCGCCCGCAGCCTTGACCGCTTCGTTCGCAGGCGCCCATTCGGACTTTACCGTTGCGATGCGGGCTTCCTTTTCCTCGTCGGACAACGACTCGTCCGCGCGTATCAGATCAACCTGCTTCTCGATGCTTCCACCCAGCACAATATCGGTGCCTCGGCCCGCCATATTGGTGGCGATCGTGATGTGGCCCGGCTTGCCGGCTTCAGCCACGATCTCGGCCTCGCGCGCGTGCTGCTTGGCGTTGAGCACCTCGTGCGGCAGGCCCGCCTTGGTCAGCAGGCCCGAAAGCAATTCGGAGTTCTCAATGCTGGTCGTGCCCACCAGCACCGGCTGGCCGCGCTCGTGGCAGTCTTTGATGTCGGCATGGATGGCGTTGAATTTCTCGGCGTCCGTCTTGAACACCTGGTCATTCTGGTCGATACGCTGCATCGGGCGGTTGGTGGGGATGATCACCGTCTCGAGACCGTAGATTGACTGGAACTCGAAGGCCTCGGTGTCGGCCGTTCCGGTCATGCCCGCCAGCTTGTCGTACATGCGGAAATAATTCTGGAACGTGATCGACGCAAGAGTCTGGTTCTCGTGCTGGATGCGAACGCCCTCTTTGGCTTCGACAGCCTGGTGCAGCCCATCGGACCAGCGACGGCCTGCCATCAGCCGGCCGGTGAACTCGTCAACAATCACGACCTCGTCGTTTTGCACCACATACTGCTGGTCGCGGAAAAACAGATTGTGCGCGCGAAGCGCCACCATCAGATGGTGTATGAGGGAAATATGGCGCGGATCATACAGCGACTCGCCCTCGGGAAGCAGGCCCTGGCTGGATAGAACCTCTTCGGCCCGGATCATGCCCGCCTCGGAAAGATGCACCTGCTGCGCTTTCTCGTCTACCCAGAAATCGCCTTCGGGTTCGGGCTCGTGTGGCTTGGGCTCGGCCGCCATGCGGGTAAGAAGCGGCGGAACCACGTTCATGCGCACGTACAGCTCGGTGTTGTCCTCGGCCTGACCCGAAATGATAAGCGGCGTACGCGCCTCATCGATCAGGATCGAATCGACCTCGTCGACAATCGCGTAAGCCAGCGGACGCTGCCGGCGGTCTTCTGCGCGGTACTCCATGTTGTCGCGCAAATAGTCGAAGCCGTACTCATTGTTTGTGCCGTAGGTGATGTCGGCCGCATAGGCCGCCGCTTTCTCTTCGTTGGGCTGCTGTGGAACCACCACCCCCACTGACAAATTCAAGAAGTTATACAGCCGACCCATCCATTCAGCGTCCCGGCGCGCCAGATAGTCGTTGACGGTTACAACGTGGACGCCTCGGCCTGACAGGGCATTCAGATAGACGCTGAGCGTGGCCATCAGGGTCTTGCCCTCGCCCGTGCGCATTTCGGCGATCTGCCCGTTATGCAAGGCAATGCCGCCAAGCAGCTGCACGTCAAAATGGCGCATCCCGAACACCCGCTTGCTGGCTTCGCGCACGACGGCGAAAGCTTCCACCAGCATGGCATCCAACGAATCGCCCGACTGGAAACGCTGGCGGAATTCTTCCGTCTTTGCTTTGAGCTCGTCGTCGGAAAGAGAGGCAAGCTTAGGCTCCAGCGCATTGATCTGCACCACCTGCTTGCGATACTTCTTGAGTATCCGGTCGTTACGGCTGCCGATGAACTTTTTTAGCAAAGAAACCATTATCGTGTCGTTGTTGCGAGCCAGATGAAACACAGACCGGAAACGGCCTTGATCCTGCTAGCAAACGCATGCCTCTGAGGTTGGCGGGATAGTCCGCAGAAAACGAAACAGTTTAACGCACCTTTGAAGCAACGGCGCTCAGATGGTCTCCGGCGTCAGTCAACAAAGTGGGTGTTGCTTCGGGCTTTTCCAGAAATAGCACGGGATCGAGAGGATGGCCTGCCATTCGAACTTCGAAATGCAGGTGGGGGCCTGTGGAATGCCCCGTCGAGCCCACTGCGGCGATCTCCTGGCCACGCTCGACAATGTCACCGGCCTTTACCTTGAGCTTGGAGGCGTGGGCATAGCGGGTATTCAGATCGTTGCCATGGTTGATTTCGACCATCTTGCCATAACCTGACTTATAGCCCGCGAATGTAACCACCCCGCCCGAGGCCGCGTAAATCGGTGTCCCCTTGGGAGCGGCGAAATCCAGCCCCTCGTGCATGACGTGCCTGCCCGATATGGGATGGCGGCGCCAACCGAAAGAGGAACTGAGGTAGGGATAATTTACCGGCATCAGGCTGGGCAAGCTGGCCTCAACCCCGGCGCGGCGCGTAAGCGCAAGATCCATCATGCGATACCAGTCTTTCTGCCGCAACACCTCTGCCCGCAGCGAATCGACCTGCCGAGCAAGCGTCGATCCGGTATCGAAGGACATCTTATGCTTCAATGGGCCCAGTTCAGCATCTCCGATGTAATCCATGATGGGTGGGGCCGCCTGATCGAGCCCGGCCTGGATTTCCGGATCTGTATAGGGAATGCCCGAAACCTCGGCCACGCGGCGGCTTAGGCCGTCTATTTCAATGATTTTCGCCTGAAGGTCGCCCAGCTTGGCAGCCAATGCTTCAAACTGCCCCTGAGTATCTTGATCTTGACTATGACCGATAACTAGGGGGGTATGCAAATCAAGGGGTTTATCCGCCGCGTGCGCCGAAGCATCAATAGAAGAATAAACCCATGCACCTGCGCCTGCCGACACGCCCAAGATCAAGAACGCCAATAACGCGGCGACCGGCGCCCTGATCCCTTTGGAGTTAGAATCGGAAGACCACCCTTTCGTCAGTACTACTCTCACAATAAATCCTTACAAATCCATGACTCGCGCTTCGGGACCTTCGCGCCGTACCGCCGGCCACATTGCCGACACCGCCATTGAATGGCTGGGCAGCGACCGTCATGGCGCAGATGTCCTCACGACGGCACGCACCTTGCTGACGCTCGAACAAGCTGTACAGGCGATTCTGCCCCAGGGGCTTGGCGAAGCTTGCAGGGTCGCTCGCCTGGAGAATCAGCGGATGACGCTGGCCGTGCCAAGCGCCGCCTATGCTGCGCGGCTGCGTCAACTCGCCCCCCGCACGGTGGCGCAACTTGCGCATGGCGGATGGAACCTTACCGAAATCCAGGTCAAGGTACAAGCAAGCCTGTTACAAAACCGGATGAAAAAGCCTCTACCAAAGCAGACCATCCCGTTGGACACGCAGGCAGTCGATGCGTTCCGCGGCTTGCATGAAAACTTACGCCCAGGGCCGCTGGCGGACGCAGTGGCGAGGCTGGTTGCCCGACACGGGCAACCCTGAAGACACAGCCAGGCAGGCTTTATGCCAGCCATAAAATCAACGGATAATTTTAACAGCCTTGAGTTGACCGGCCCTTAAGCGAATTTCCATTCGTTGACGAAAGCCCTGGCCGGTGTTTCCGTGGCTTCGTAGGTGACAAGCTCCCAGGCATCTTCCTGGGCCAACAAGGCGCGCGCAAGCTGGTTATTCAGCCCATGGCCGGACTTGCACGCAACGTACCGGGCAACCAGAGGCTTGCCAATAAGATAAAGATCGCCGATGGCATCGAGTATCTTATGCTTGACGAACTCGTCTTCGTAGCGAAGACCATCTGCGTTCAACACTCGGTATTCGTCCATGACAATGGCGTTATCCAGGCTGCCGCCACGGGCCAGGCCGGCGGCGCGCAGCGCTTCAACTTCGCTGACAAACCCAAAGGTGCGGGCACGCGCCACCGTTTTGACGTAAGAGTCTTTGGCAAAATCGACTTCGGCGAAATTGGCCGTGGAATCGATGGCGGGATGGCGGAAGTCGATAGCGAACGACAAAGCGAAGCCGTCATAGGGCTCGAGCCGGGCCCACTTGAGGTTGTCACCCTCGCCCTCGCGCACCTCGACGGTTTTAAGCACCTTGAGAAACTGCTTGGGTGCAGCCTGCTCTTGCAAGCCCGCCGAGCGCAGCAGATAAACGAAGGTGCCGGCGCTGCCATCCATGATGGGAACTTCTTCGGCGGTCAAGTCGACATGCAGGTTATCAATGCCCAAACCCGCCAGGGCAGACATCAAATGTTCCACGGTCGAGACGCGTACATCGCCTTTTTGCAGGACGGACGCCATGCGTGTGTCTCCGACCCCCACAGCCTGGGCGGGAAAATCGACGATCTCGGGAAGATCAACGCGGTGAAACACAATACCTGTATTGGGTTCGGCCGGCCGCAGCGTGATCTCGACACGCCGTCCGGAATGAAGGCCCACGCCTTTGGTGCTGATGGCTTTTTGTATTGTGCGTTGACGAAGCATAAATTAGACCAGGAACTATGTACTGCCAGTGGCATCGCGCCGTAAACACATTACGCGCAACCCATTAGCAATACGTGTAAACACTATATTGTAACCGCGATTCCCCCGGCGGCCACTAATATTTTTGCATTGCATCAATAGCCCATGGCTATTGGTGGCAAGATGCTCATTGATGCTGAAATCAGAAAATGCGGGCGCACCGCCGCAATCTGCCGGGGAGAAAGCAGAATGCCGCGGCGACGCCCGCCCACAAACGTTAAAAACGCTTGCACTACCGATATGTGAGAGTCATTTTTGCTTTATTTGTTCCCTATGACCCTCAGTCAGCCTGCTTGCGCAAGAATGCCGGGATATCGAAATGATCCATTCCGGCTGTTTCAAGGGCACGCACCTGGGCCGAAGCCTGGCCACGCGGGTTGCGGATCACCGCAGGCACGTCGGCGTTCGCAAAATCTGCGCCATGTGCCATGGGCATGTCGTCGGTGCCTGTTCGCAATGCTTCGCTGCGGTTGGACACGAGCTGCGGACGCGAGGCAGCGGCGCCGCCAAGGCCTGTAGCCACCACCGTCACCCGCAGGTTCTCGCCCATCGATTCGTCGTAGGCCGTGCCGTAGATGACAGTGGCGTCTTCGGCGGCATAGCTGCGGATCGTATCCATGATTTCGCGGGTTTCACGCATCTTCAAGGTACGGCTGGCGGTGATATTGACCAACATGCCGCGCGCACCGTGCAAGTCGACGCCTTCGAGCAGCGGGCAAGCGATGGCCTGTTCGGCGGCCACGCGTGCGCGATCGGAACCCGAAGCGATCGAGGTGCCCATCATGGCCTGGCCCTGCTCGCCCATGATGGTCTTGACGTCCTCGAAGTCGACGTTGACATTGCCTTCGACGTTGATGATCTCGGCGATGCCGGCGCATGCGTTGTGTAAGACATCATCAGCCGCCTTGAAGCAGTCTTCCTGCGTCGCGTCGTCGTCCATCAAGTCGTACAGGTTTTCGTTGAGCACGACGATTAGCGAGTGCACGTGCTTGGACAGCTCGGCAATGCCTTCCTCGGCCATCCTCAGCCGCTTGTTGCCTTCGAACATGAAAGGCTTCGTGACCACACCGACGGTCAGGATGCCAAGCTCCTTTGCCACTTCAGCGACGACGGGGCCCGCACCGGTACCCGTACCGCCACCCATGCCCGCGGTAATGAAAACCATGTTTGCACCATTGAGAGCGGCGCGGATTTCTTCGCGTGCGGTCTCGGCTGCGGCGCGTCCCTGCTCGGGCTTGGCGCCCGCCCCCAAGCCTGTTCGGCCCAGACGGATCTGGATCGGCGCGTCGCTGGCCGCTAAAGCCTGCGAATCGGTGTTGGCGCAAATGAAGTCCACCCCGTTGATACCGGAACGGATCATATGCGCCACGGCGTTACCGCCGGCGCCTCCGACACCGACCACCTTGATGACCGTGCCGCTGGCATTGTTGTCGAGCATTTCAAATTTCATCATGATTGACTCCCTCACGTTTCCAAAAAAGCAAAATAAAAAACTCCCCAAAACCACCTTATTTCGGAATCGTCTCAAACAGAATGCCAGCCAGACGGCTCGCACCAAGCTTGAAGCGCCTCCCGAGGACAGACCGCCTCGTGTCCGCCCCTCAAGGGCTTATCCCGCCCTTAATTCATGAACCACTCCTTCATGCGTGCAAACAGCGTCTTGACACTGCCCGTTTGCTGCGCCACCTTGCGGCCGCGCGTACGCTGCAGACGGGCCTCGGACAACAGGCCCATGACGGTTGAAAACCTCGGATTGCGCATTACATCGGCCAGGCTGCCCTCGTAGCTGGGCACGGCGACGCGCACCGGCTTCAGAAACACGTCTTCGGCCAGTTCGACGATGCCGGGCATCAGCGAGGTTCCGCCGGTCAGCACCACACCGGACGAAAGCAGGTCTTCGTATCCTGATTCCCGTACGATCTGCTGCACAAAGGTGAAAAGCTCTTCGATGCGCGGTTCGATTACGGCGCCCAGGGCCTGCCGCTTGACCTGTCGATTGGGCCGGTCGCCCAATCCGGGCACCTCGATATATTCCTCGGCGGTGGCCAGCACCTGCTTGGCAACGCCATAGCGCAACTTGATTTCCTCGGCATCGGGGGTAGGTGTGCGCAGCATGGCGGCAATGTCACTGGTGACCTGGTCGCCGGCGATCGGCACGACCGCCGTATGGCGAATGGCACCGCCGGTGTAGATGGCCACGTCGGTCGTGCCGCCGCCGATGTCGACCAGCACCACGCCCAGTTCCTTTTCGTCGGAGGTCAGGCACGACATGCTTGACGCGAGCGGCTGCAGGATAAGGTCTTGCACCTCGAGCCCGCAGCGCCGAACGCACTTGACGATGTTTTGCGCGGCGCTTACCGCGCCCGTCACAATATGCACCCTCACCTCGAGGCGCAGGCCGCTCATGCCTATCGGCTCGCGGATGTCCTCTTGAGAGTCGACGATGAACTCCTGCGTCAGCACGTGCAGCACCTGCTGATCGGTGGGAATGTTCACTGCCTTGGCGGTCTCGATGACGCGGGCCACGTCTGTCGGCGTGACTTCCTTATCCTTGACCGCAACCATGCCGCTAGAGTTGAAGCTGGTGATATGACTGCCCGCGATGCCGGTGTAGACCTCGCGTATTTTGCAGTCGGCCATCAGCTCGGCCTCCTCGAGCGCGCGCTGGATCGAGTTGACGGTCGATTCAATATTGACCACCACGCCCTTGCGCATGCCCTGGGACTCATGCTGCCCCAGTCCTATTACTTCGAAGCGTCCCTCCGGCAGGATCTCCGCCACAACGGCCACCACTTTGCTGGTGCCGATATCGAGTGCAACGATCAGGTCCTTGATGTCACGGGTCATAGCTTTTCTATTTCGTAGAAGAAGAGGGAACGGGCGCCAGGGTAATGGCAAAACCGTTGGCATAACGTAAATCCGCACTATCCAGCGCCCGGCCATCCAAGCGCTGTGCAAGAGCGGGCCACGCCTGGACAAAACGCTGTATGCGGGTTGCGAAAGGCAAAGCTCCGGAGCGGCCGTGCGGGTCGGCCACATCGGCGGCCGGATCTCGTCCCAAGCTCAGGCGCACACCGCCCGACAGCTCGACAGACCAGGCATAACGAGGACTCAGGGTGATCTCGCTGACGCTGACATTCAAGGGCGCGAACCAACGCGCCAACTCGGCATATCGCTGGACGACCAGACGTTCGGAGTTCGCCGGGCCGTGGAATCGAGGCAGCCTCGCATCATCGGGCAGCTCGCCTTGATTCGCGCTGAAGGCCTCGCCCCAGGTATTGATCATCTGGTCTTCGTTCCACAGCGCCAACGGCTGCTGTTCCTCCAACTGCACATGCAGGGTATCGGGCCACACGCGGCGAATGCGTGCATGGCGCACCCAGGGAACGGTTTCCAGCAAATGGCGCGTTTCGTCCAGATCGATCGTGAAGAAATTGCCCGCGACCCGCCCCGCAATTGTCGCCCGGACACTGGCCGTCGAGACGTAATTCAATGCATCCGCTTGCATCGGTTCGATGCGGATGCGGTCAATCGAAAAATAGGGCCGCTGCACCAGCCAGAACACGACGCCGAGCAGCATCGCCAACACCGCCAATAAAGTCAGCGAGTTTGCGACGAAGTTGATGATGCGCGCGTCGTTGATCACGATTGGCTCCCTCCTTCGACCGGCTGAGCGCGGGGCGCAGCCACCTTGCAAGATGCGGTGTCGAGAATCGCAAGGCAAAGCTCGTCGTAGCTCATGCCTTGCGCTTTGGCGCCCATGGGCACCAGAGAGTGGCTGGTCATGCCGGGCGAGGTGTTCATCTCAAGCAGCCAGGGCCGTCCCTGCTCATCAAGCATGAAGTCGGCGCGCCCCCAGCCTTCGCATCCCAGCACCTCGTAAGAACGTTCGGCCAGACGCAGGATGTGGTTGGCAAGGGAGTCGTCCAGCGAAGCGGGGCAGATGTACTGCGTCTTGTCCGAAAGATACTTATGTTCGTAGTCGTAATTGCCGCCCGGCGCCACGATCTCGACGATGGGAAGGGAACGCGCGCCGCGCGGCCCGCCCAGCAACGGCACCGTCAATTCGCGCCCTTCAATAAACTGTTCGGCCAGCACCGTTGCATCAAAACCGGCCGCCAGACGATAGGCTTGCCGCATCTGAGACCGGTCCGTCACCTTGGTAACCCCCATGGTCGAACCTTCGTGCGGCGGCTTCATGATCAGGGGCAGCCCCAATCGATCGGCGGCCTCGTCCAGACTTTCCTCGTCGACCAGCACCACGTAGTCCGGTGTCGGCAGACCCTCGTGAAGCCACACTTTCTTGGTCATGACCTTGTCCATCGACAGGCTCGAGGCCAAGGGGCCGCTGCCCGTGTACGGCAGCCTCATCAGCTCCAGCATGCCTTGCAGCGTGCCATCCTCGCCGTAACGCCCATGCAATGCGATGAAGACCCGGTCGAACCCTGCATTGACCAAATCGGCCAGTGTCCGGGTTCCGGTATCGAACAGATGCGCGTCGACGCCGGCGCGGCACAACGCTTCATGCACCCCGCGCCCCGACATCAGCGACACCTCGCGTTCCGCGGAATGCCCGCCATACAACACACCGACGCGGCCGAACTTGCTGCTCATGCCAACTCTCCGATACGGGCGGCCACCCGGCTGATCGTGCCCGCGCCCATGACGACGACGACGTCACCGTCCACAACAAAATTCGTGACGACTTCGGGAAGGTCGGCAACGTCTTCGACAAAAACCGGCTCGACCTTGCCGGCGACCCGGATGGCGCGGGCGAGCGCGCGGCCGTCAGCTGCCACCACCGGCGCTTCGCCCGCCGGATAGACATCGGTAAGCAATACAGCATCGGCCTGGCTCAACACACGAACGAAGTCCTCGAAGCAATCGCGCGTTCGGGTATAGCGGTGTGGTTGAAACGCCAGGATAATCCGGCGGTCAGGCCAGGCGCCTCGAGCCGCCTGGAGCGTCGCCTCCATCTCGACAGGGTGGTGGCCGTAATCGTCGACCAGGGTGAAACGTCCGCCGCCCCGGGCCTCAGTAACGGGAAAGTCGCCCACGAGCGTAAAGCGCCGCCCCACACCATTGAATGCCTCCAGCGCCTCGGCGATCGCGTGATCTCCCACGCCCAACTCGGTGGCCACCGCTATGGCGGCAAGTGCGTTGAGCACATTGTGCCTGCCCGGAAGGCTGAGGCGCACCGATAATGCAGGCAGAGGGCCCGACACGCTGCGACGCTCAACGTCAAAGGCCATGGTGGTGCCATCCGCCTGGACATTCACGGCCCGCACCAGAGCGTCTTCATTGAAGCCATAGGTGGTCACCGGCCGCGAGATCAGAGGAATGATTTCCCGCACGTTTGCATCATCGCTGCAAACCACAGCGCTGCCGTAGAAAGGCAGACGCTGCGTAAACTCTATGAAGGCGCTCTTGAGACGCGCCAGATCGTGGCCATAGGTGTCCATATGGTCGACATCGATGTTGGTGATGATGGCCATCACCGGCAACAGATTCAAGAACGACGCATCAGACTCGTCGGCCTCGACCACGATGAACTCGCCCTGCCCCAGGCGCGCATTGGCGCCGGCCGAGGTTAGGCGCCCGCCAATCACAAAGGTCGGATCAAGACCGCCCCCAGCCAGCACACTGGCCACGAGGCTGGTGGTGGTGGTCTTGCCATGAGTGCCCGCCACGGCGATGCCGCGCTTCAAGCGCATGAGCTCGGCCAGCATCAAGGCTCGAGGCACGACTGGTATGCGAGCGGCCCGCGCGGCAAGCACCTCGGGGTTGTCAGCCGATACAGCGGTGGACGTCACGATGGCGCCCACCCCTTCCACATTGGCTGCGTCATGACCGATGCTGACCCGCGCCCCAAGTTCCGCCAGACGCCGCGTAACACTGGATTCCTGCATATCCGAGCCGCTGATGGCATAGCCCAGGTTGAGAAGCACTTCGGCGATGCCGCTCATGCCCGAACCGCCTATGCCGACAAAATGGATGCTTTGTATTCTGTGCTTCATGCGGCCCTCCGTGCCACGTGCTCGCAGGCGTCGGCTATCTGCTGTGCCGCGTTCAAGCTGGCATGCTCATGTGCATGCCCGGCGTAACGAGCCAATTCGTCGCGGCTTCGCTCCTTCAACCATTGGGCAAGCCATTCGGGCGTGAACTCCGACTGCTTCCGCAGCCACGCGCCGTTGCAATCACTGAGATAACGCGCATTGGATGTCTGGTGATCATCGATTGCATGAGGCAAGGGCACGAACAAGGCAGCGACCCCTGCCGCCGCAGCCTCGGCCACCGTCATGGCGCCCGCGCGGCAAATCAACAGGTCGGCTTCACCCAAACGGGCGGCCATGTCGTCGATGAAGGCATGGCACTGCGCCTGAACACCCGCCTGCGCATAGCGCTGGGCAAGGCTTTCGATATGCTGGACGCCCGCCTGGTGCACCACCACAGGACGTGCGTGCTCGGGCAGCAACGCCAAGGCGGCCGGCACAACTTCGTTCAATACCTGTGCTCCGAGGCTTCCGCCAACCACCAGCACACGCAGCGGCCCTTGCCGGCTGCGATATCGCTCGAGAACAGGCGGAAGCCGCAAAAGCTCCTGGCGTACCGGATTACCCACCATCAACGCGCCGGGCAAGGCGCCCGGAAAGCCTGTCAGTACCTTGCGCGCCATGCGTGCTAGAACACGGTTCGCCGTTCCGGCTATCGCGTTCTGCTCGTGCACCACAAGGGGAATGCGCCGCCACCGCGCCATCAGGCCGCCCGGAAAGGCAACATAGCCGCCCATGCCCAGCACCACATCAGGCCGTACCGAACTCAAGGCTCGTAAAGCCTGCCGGCACGCACCGGCAAGGCCGAACGGGAGCTTCAGCAAGGCCGCCGGCCCTTTTCCGCGCACGCCGGCGAAACGAAGCGGCTCAAGCGGAATATCATGCTGCGGAACGATCCGGCCTTCCATGCGGTCCGGATGGCCAAGCCACACCACACGCCATCCGCGCTGCCGCATTTCGTCCGCCACCGCAAGGCCCGGCATAATATGCCCGCCCGTGCCTCCGGCCATGATCAATATGGTTCGCGCGCTCATGTACGTTTGCCTCGCATCATGTTGCGGTTTTCGTAATCGACGCGCAACAGAAGGCCGACGGCCACCAGATTCATGACAATGCCTGTGCCCCCATAGCTGACCAGGGGAAGGGTCAAGCCCTTGGTGGGCAGCAGGCCCACGCAGACTCCTATATTGATAAACGCTTGAATGCCAAACCAAAGGGCCACGCCTTGTGCGACAAGACCATTGAAGATGCGCTCCATGGCGATCGCCTGACGGCCGATGTCGAAGGCGCGCCACACAAGGAAGGCGAAGGCGAAGATCAGCGCGGCCACGCCGACGAAACCGAGCTCTTCGCCAATGACAGCGACGATGAAATCGGTATGCGCCTCGGGCAGATAATGCAGCTTTTCCACACTGGCCCCAAGCCCGACACCGAACCACTCGCCCCTGCCCAGGGCGATTAGCGAATGCGACAACTGATAGGCGCTGCCATAGGCATTGTCCGGATTCCAGGGATCAAGGTAGGCGAAGAGCCGTTCGCGGCGCCACGGCGACAGCCAGATCAGCAATAGAAAGCTGCCGATCAGCACGGCCAGCAGACTGGAGAACAGCCTGCCGTTGATTCCGCCAATGAACAATATGCCAACGGCGATGGCCACGATGACCATGAAGGCGCCCAGGTCGGGCTCCGCCAAAACCACCATGCCCACAGCCGCCAGCGCGCAAGCCATTGGCATGAAGCCACGCACGAAGTTCTGCATATGCTCTTGCTTGCGCACCGTGTACTCGGCGGCGAACAGCAGCATGGCGATCTTCATAAGTTCCGAAGGCTGAAAATTCACGATGCCTAAGGGCAGCCAGCGGCGCGCTCCATTAACCTCTCGGCCGATGCCCGGGATCAGAACAATTACCAGCAGCAGCATGCACAAGAGAAACAGCGGCACTGCGGCCTTTTGCCACACACGCATCGGAATGCTCAAGGCGACGCCCAGGGCCAGTACGCCCATCAGCAGGAACAGCCCGTGGCGCAATACAAAATAATAACGTCCGTAGCTTTCATAGCGCGGCCCGTCGGCCAACGCAATCGAGGCCGAGTACACCATCAGCAGACCAAACAGGACCAAGGCCGCGCAAGCGATAATGACTGCGAAGTCGAAACTGGGCATAGTGGTGCGGCCCGGCCGCACGGCATTCACGCTGGAGGTCAAGTCGGCGAACAAGCTCATGCGACCTCCCCATTATCCAGTGCGAGAGCTTCAACGGCGTCCACAAAGGCCTGACCACGATGCACATAATCGCGGAACATGTCCATGCTGGCGCAAGCGGGCGACAACAGCACGGCGTCACCCGGCTGGGCCATGGCAAAAGCCTTGGCGGCGGCGTCTTCCATGGAAGACGCCATTTCAATCCGCACCCCCGCCCCTTCCAATGCCCGGGCCATGACATCGGCATCCTGGCCGATCAAGACAACGCCTCGCGCATGTTGCGCCACGGCTTTGGCAAGCGGCGAGAAATCCTGGCCCTTGCCCAGGCCACCCGCAACAAGCACCACAGGCTGTCCCAATCCCTCGAGCGCAGCCAGCGTCGCGCCCACGTTCGTGCCCTTGCTGTCGTTGATGAAATCAACGGCGCCGATACTGCGCAGGAACTCGCTGCGATTCGGCTCGCCGGCGTAATCCCTGAGGGCATGCAGCATGCCGGCCCACCCGGCGCCCAGGCAGCGCACCAGGCACAGAGCAGCCATCGCATTGAAGGCGTTGTGCAAGCCACGCACCCGAAGCGCGTCGGCCGGCATTAGCCGCCCGACGCGCCCATCGGGCCGTTGAGGAGGAGTTGCCGTTTTCTTGCGGCGACCGCCGCTGGGCGCGGGCGCATCCATTTCGTCGGCCTCGCAGTACGCCAGCCAATCAAGGCCCGCGCTGCCGTCCAGCCCCAGGTCGCCATCCCACCTCGGCAAGCTGCGACCAAAGCTTCTGACGGCCGGGGACCGCTGATCATCGACCATGCCCGCGACGAGCTCATCATCCCGGTTGATGACGGCCACTCGAGCCATGCTCAACAAGCGCGCCTTGGCCTTAGCGTAAGCCTCGATAGACCCGTGCCAATCGAGGTGGTCTTGAGTCACGTTGAGCACTGCCGCAGCGTCGAGCTCCAGGCCGGACGTGAACTCGAGCTGGAAGCTCGACAGCTCGAGCACCCAGACGTCCGGCAACTGCCCCTGTTCGCAGGCATCAAGCAAAGCCGCCAAGGCGGCTGGACCGATGTTGCCCGCGGCGCGTGCATGGAAACCGCCGGCCGCGGCCAACTGCCGTGCCATGGAGACTACTGTCGTCTTGCCGTTGGTGCCGGTCACCGCAAGCACTTTGGGCGAATAGCCCTGCTCGGCCATGTCGCGCAATGCACGGGCGAACAGCTCTATTTCACCCACGACTTCGATGTTTCGGCCGGCCGCCAAGGCCAACAAGCCGGCCACCGGCTCGGTGTGAGGCGACAAACCCGGACTGATTACGATGGTGCACACGTTTTCCAAGGCCGCTTCGCCAAAGTGCTCGACCCCCAGACGGTAGTCGACGTCCGCCTGCTGCAGATTCTGCTCCAGTGCCTCCATGCCCGCGGGCTTTGCGCGCGTATCCAGAACCCGCAGCGGCGCGCCGTGCCGGGCGCACCATAGCGCGGCCGCGACGCCGGTCTGCCCCAGACCTAGAATCAAGGTCCGGGCATCGGTTCGGATCGAGGGTATGGAAAAGTCGCTCATCTGAGTTTAAGTGTCGCCAGTCCGATCAGCACCAGAATCATCGTGATGATCCAAAAACGAACCACCACCTGGGTTTCCTTCCAACCGCCCACCTCGAAATGATGATGCAGCGGCGCCATGCGCAAAATTCTTCTGCCTTCTCCGTATCGTCGCTTGGTGTACTTGAAATACGCCACCTGGATCATCACAGACAGGGTTTCGACAACGAATACCCCGCCCATGATGAACAAGACGATCTCCTGACGGACAATGACGGCGATGGTGCCCAGCGCCCCGCCCAGGGCCAGCGCGCCCACATCGCCCATGAACACTTGCGCCGGATAGGCGTTGAACCACAGGAAAGCGAGGCCGGCGCCGGCGATGGCGGCACAAAGCACCATGACTTCGGACGCACCGGGAATATACGGAAACAGTAAATACTTGGAATAGTCGACGCGGCCCACCACATAAGCGAAGATGCCCAGGGCGCTGCCCACCATCACCGTGGGCATGATGGCCAGGCCGTCCAGACCGTCGGTCAGGTTGACCGCGTTGCTGGTTCCCACAATCACGAACCATGTCAGTGCGGCAAATCCGACAACGCCCAGCGGGTAGCTGACGCTCTTGAAGAACGGCACGATCAGGTCGGCACGGGTGGGCAAAGGCAAGGTAAAGCCGCTAAGAACCCAGTCGCGGAACAGAGGCCACAGGTCGGCGTTGGCCGGCGCCGACACGGCAAAGGTAAGGTATATGGCGGCCACCAGCCCGATCAGGGCCTGCCAGAAGAACTTACGGCGGGCCGACATGCCCTCCGGGTCGCGATTGATGACCTTCTTGTAATCGTCCGCCCAGCCGATCCAGCCAAAGCCGAAGGTCACCAACAGCACGACCCAGACGAAACGGTTGGTCCAGTCGGCCCACAACAGCGTGCTGACCGCGATCGCAATCAATATCAGCGCGCCGCCCATGGTGGGTGTGCCGGTCTTCTGTATGTGAGACTCAGGGCCGTATCCGCGCACGGCCTGACCTATCTTCAGCTCGGTCAGCTTGCGTATCACCCAAGGACCGGCCACAAGACCAATGAGCAATGCCGTTCCGCAGGCCAGGACAGCCCGGAAGGTAATGTATTCGAAGACACTGAACGCGCGTATATGCGAGTCGGAAAGCCAGCGGGCCAGTTCAAGCAACATTGTGGTCTCCTTCGGCCTTGGCCTGGAGTTGTTGTATATATCCCTGAACCACTCGTTCCATACGTGTACTGCGAGAGCCTTTTACCAGAATATTTGCGGGCGCCAAACTTGCCAGATGCCTTAGCAATGCATCCATGTCGTCAAATGATCGGGCATGGTCGCCAAAGGCCTCCGCGCATTGCCTGGCCGCCGGCCCGAATGTCAACAGAGCGTCGATGCCCTGTTCTTTGGCGTATGCGCCCACCTCTGCGTGCATGGCGGGACCCTGCGCACCGACTTCGGCCATGTCGCCCAGGACCAGCACCTTGCGGCCGGCCAGTTGGGCCAGCACCTCTATTGCCGCCCTGACCGAATCAGGGTTGGCATTATACGTATCATCGATCAACTGCAAGCCGCCCGGCAGCGCCGTGGGCTGCATACGTCCGGCAACCGGGTCGAACGCCTGCAAACCGTTCGCCACCGCAGTCAGCGGCGCGCCCGCCGCCAGTGCGCAAGCCGCGGCGGCCAGGGCATTGCGCAAATTGTGCAGGCCTGGAGCCTTGAGCCTCAAAGCGGCGGAACCTTCCGGCGTATCCAACCGAAAGCCGGTTCTTGTCGGTTCGGCATGAATGTCGGCGGCGCGCACGTCCGCTTCGCACTCCAGGCCGAAGGTCAAGGTTCGCCGCCCCTGGGACATTTCGCGCCACAAGGCGGTGTAGGCGTCATCAGCCGGGAATACGGCCACGCCGCTGTCAGGCAAGGCACTGATGACGCTGCCGTTTTCACGCGCCACGGCCTCGACTGTGTGCATGAATTCCTGGTGCTCGCGCTGAGCATTGTTGACCAGGGCGACCGTGGGCCGAACCATATCGGCCAGCATCGCGATCTCGCCCGGATGATTCATGCCCAACTCGAATACCGCAGCCTGGTGAGCCGGCTTCAGTTCCAGCAGCGTAAGCGGAACACCCAATTCATTATTCAAATTCCCGCGCGTCCATAACGCGGCAGCCTCGCCCAGCCAGGCTCGCAGGATGGACGCGATCATTTCTTTGGTCGTCGTCTTGCCGTTGCTTCCGGTGACTGCGATGGCCGGAATGTCGAAACACCTGCGCCACTGCGCACCAAGCATCCTCAGGGCCTTGGCCGTGTCGCCCACCTCGAACTGGGGCAAGGCAGCGTCGGGATCGCGACTTGCGACGATGGCCGCGCACGCTCCGGCCTCGCGCACCTGCTCCAAATAGGCGTGGCCGTCAAAGTGTTCGCCCACAAGGGCCAGGAATATCTGTCCGGCGGCAATGCGGCGCGAATCGGAGCTGAGCGAGGCGCCGCGTCGCCATGTCAGTGCCAGCGCGGACCATTCTCGATCATCGAACGCTGTACGGCGCCCGGCTATTTCTTGGTAGGTTTCGTGCCCCTTGCCCGCCAACAGAACAACATCGTTGTCCTCGGCGCGCCAGATGGCCTCGAGTATGGCCGCCGCGCGGTCGGGCTGAACCACCGGCTGAACCTCCATGCCGCCCAGGACGTCGTCCAGGATACTCTGCGGGTCTTCCGAACGAGGATTGTCGTTGGTAAGAATGACATGGTCGGCAAGCCTGCTTGCCAGCTCCCCCATCAAGGGACGCTTGCCTTTATCGCGATCGCCGCCGCAACCAAAGACGCAGATCAATCTGCCGCCCCGTGAAGCCGCCGTCTCGCGAAGAGCTTCCAGCGCGCGACCCAGTGCGTCCGGGGTATGCGCATAATCGACCACTACCATGGGCCCGCCGGTCGCGGTTGCGCCGCCACAATCGACCGCTTCGACGATTTGCAAACGGCCTCCTACGGAGCGTAGCGCCGACAGCGCCCTGGCGACCCGGGTTACAGACCAGCCAAGCTGGCCGAGAGCACCAGCGATCAGCAACAAGTTGGACACATTGTGCAGCCCCACCAAGCGCGTGACGAGTTGAGCAGTGCGTTCGCCGATCGAAAGGTTGAATACCAGGCCATAGGTGCCGGAATGGATGTCTCTGGCCAAGATCGATGCCGTCGCGCCCTGATCAAGAGAATAGGTATCCACACGGATGCCCGAAACCTGGCACGCAAGCTCTTGTCCCACGGGGTCGTCCACATTGATGACGGCAGACTCCAACCCGAGCCTGCTGAACAAGGCGAATTTGGCCGCTTTGTATTTCTCAATGGTCGAATGGTAATCAAGGTGGTCGTGAGTCAGGTTCGTGAAACCGGCGATCCGGATATTGACCGCGTCGAGCCGGCCCTGGTCCAGACCAATTGACGAGGCCTCGATGGCCGCCACCGTCGCCCCGGCATCGCGGATGGCCGCGAGACTGCGATGCACGGTCAGCACGTCTGGCGTCGTCAAGGCGCCGCCAAGATTCGTTCCGTCCGGCAAGGTCACCCCCATGGTGCCAACCGTGCCGCAGGGCTCGTCCGCCGCATTGAGCGCGGCCGCCAGCCACTGCACCGTGGAGGTCTTGCCGTTGGTTCCAGTTATGGCAACCACCGTCAACGCCTCAGAGGGGCGCCCATACCATTCGTGGGCGATCTCACCGAGCTTTCTTGTCAGGCCTTCTACCTGCAGGACAGCGGCGTTTTCTTCGATATGAAACCCAGCCCCGCCAGCCTCTGCCAGGACCGCGGACGCACCGCGCTCGAGAGCTTGCGCGACAAAGGAACGCCCATCGCTCTGGAGGCCCGGGCAGGCGAAAAAGACGTCGCCTTTTTCCAGTTGCCGTGAATTCAGGCACAGCTGCGCCGAAGGTGATGCGTGGCCGGAAATCCATTCGATCAATTGTTGAACGTTCATTCCTGCGCCTCCCCGTGAGCACCCACCGCAACCAAAGACTCAAACGGGGCGTCGGGCTGTACGCCCATGCGCCTCAAGCTGCTTGCCACAATATTTGAAAAAACCGGAGCTGCCACCCTGCCACCGTAATAAGCGCCGCCCTGCGGTTCGTCCAGCGTGACGGCCACGACAATACGCGGGTCGGACACCGGAGCGAAGCCAACGAATGAGCTGCGGTATTTGGATGTGCTGTATTTTCCGTCTACGATCTTGCGCGCCGTGCCGCTCTTGCCCGCCACGCGATAGCCTTGCACCTGAGCCAGTTTGGCTCCGTCCGGCCCAGCGGCCGCCTCAAGCATTGAACGCACCAGTGCTGCATCCTCGGGCTTGTATACCTGCACTGAAGTGGGCCGGCCCTCTCGCTTGAGCAGTGTCAGCGAGACCATGTCGCCATCGCGTGCAAAGACCGTAAACGCGTGGGCAATCTGCAAGAGCGATGCCGACAGGCCGTAGCCGTAGGCCATGGTTGCCCGCTCGATGGGACGCCAGCGTTCCCATGGGCGAAGCTTGCCAGAGGCCACGCCGGGGAAATTCGTATGAGGCGCCCTGCCGAAACCCAGCTCGGTGAACTTGGTCCACATTTCCTGGGAGGTAAGCCGCTCAGAGATCATCGTCATACCGATGTTGCTCGAACGGCGCAAGATGCCTGCTACGTCAAGCACGCCATTGCGGCTTACGTCCGATATGACCGACCCCTGGTAGCGATAGCGCCCATTGCCCGTGTCGAATTTCGTCTCGGTGGTTATCTTGCCCAGACCGAGGGCAAGCGCCGCCGTGAACGGCTTCATGATGGAGCCCGGCTCGAAGGTGTCGGTAATCACACGGTTGCGCAATGCATCGCCCTTGCGGTCGTCGCGTTTGTTCGGGTCGTAGGTGGGCAGATTGACCAAGGCCAGAACTTCGCCCGTCTTGACGTCCAGCACTATGCCCGCGGCAGCGCGTGCGTTGTGCTCCTCCATGCCTTTCTTCAGGGCCGAGTAGGCATCGAATTGCAAGCCGGCATCAATGGACAAGTGCAGATCTTGGCCATCCACCGGCGGCACCACTGCTTGCACGTCTTCGACGACGCGTCCGAGACGGTCACGGATGACGCGCCGACTGCCCGGCGTGCCCGACAGCTCGTCGTCGAAAGTCAGCTCCACGCCCTCGAGGCCTTTGTCCTCGATGTTCGTAAAACCCAGCACGTGAGCCGTCATGCCGCCTTCGGGATAAAAGCGACGCATTTCCGCCTGCTGGTGAACGCCCGGAATTTTCAAGGCTTTGATTTGATCGGCAAGCTCGACCGAAACCTGCCGCTTTATATAGACAAAGTTCTTGTCCTCGTTCGCGATCCGGGAATGAATGTCGGCCGGCCGCATCTCGAGCAACGCCGCCAACTCTTCCAGCTGGGCGCCGTCGGCGCCTTGAGCGTCTTCCGGAATGGCCCAGATGGCCCGGGCGGGTACGCTCGAAGCCAATACGACATCGCCGGTGCGATCAAAGATCTTGCCGCGCGTGGCCGGCAGCACCAGTGTGCGCTCGTAGCGGCGCTCGCCCTGCTGCTGAAGGAAATCCTTGGACATTCCCTGCAGATACAGCGCCTTGACGACCACCGCCGCAAACCCCAACATCAGAAGTATCAAGACCAGGCGCGCGCGCCATAGCGGCATTTGAATATCCAGGACCGGACTGTCATAGAAACGCACGCGCTTCATGGCTGTCCTCCGTTCATCTGGCCTGGCGCCGGGTCTGCCGCGAAGTCGCCTTTGAGATACAGGGTACGGTCTGGCGAGGACGGCCGCATATCCAGGTCGTTACGCGCAATTTCATCAATACGCGCATTGCGCGCCAGCTCGGCTCGCTCCAGTTGCAGCCGACGCCAATCCGTATCGAGTTCGCGAGCGTAGGCGGCCGTCCGCTCGGACTCCACGAAAAGTTGGCGCGATTGATAGCGCGCCGTGACAAGGGAAATTGCAGATAGCATCAGCAATGCAGCGAAAAGGATACTTAGCCGGCCCATTATTTTTTCCTCCTGGGCGGCCGAGAGGCCGACTTCGGCACCAGTCGGATCGAATTGATGAACGATGCGCCCTCGTCGTCCGGCAACGGCTCGCTGGTGCGTTGCGCCACGCGTAACACAGCCGAGCGCGCGCGCGGATTCTCACGCGCCTCTTCGGCCGAAGACAACACCTTGCCCAAAGACTCCAAGATGGGCCGCGGCATGTCCTTCTCGAAAATGGGCATGCGCGACTGTGCCTCGCTGCGACGACGCGCCGCGGCAATGCACTGCTTGACCATGCGATCTTCGAGAGAATGGAAGCTGATCACCGCCAGACGCCCTCCGGGAGCCAGAAGCCTCAAAGCTGCCGCGAGGGCGCGCGCGAGTTCTTCGAGCTCTTGATTGATGTGAATCCGTAAAGCCTGAAAGCTGCGGGTGGCCGGGTGTTGACCCTTTTCGCGCGTGCGGACGACACTGGCGACGAGCTCGGCGAGGTCGAGCGTTGTGCACAGCGGCCGGGATTCGCGGCGACCAACAACCGCCTTTGCAATCTGGAAAGCAAACCGTTCTTCGCCATATTTCGCTATGACCTCCCTTATCTCTTCTAAATCGGCCTCAGCCAACCATTGAGCCGCGGTCATCCCGCTGCTCGTGTCCATGCGCATGTCCAATGGGCCATCGCGCATGAAGGAAAAACCTCGTTCAGCATCGTCGATCTGAGGAGAGGAAACTCCCAGGTCGAGCATGATGCCGTCCACCTGCTTCAGGCCCAGGGCCTGCAATTCTTCGAACATGGAGGCAAAGCCGCCATGCACCACTTCGACCCTGGCATCCTTGGCGCGAAGCTCGCGGGCGGCCTGTATGGCGACCGGGTCTTTATCAAAGACCACCAGCCTGGCGTTTGGCCCAAGCCGCGAAAGCAGCAAGCTGCTGTGCCCGCCCCGGCCGAAGGTGCCGTCCACATAGACGCCATCCGGGCTGCGAACTTCGCCATCCGGCCGAAACACCCGCGACTTGGCGTCAAAGCCGGGATCAACGAGGGCGTTGACCGTGGACTCAAGCAGCACGGGCCGGTGTGTGAACTCCATGGATGCGTCAGAACGAAAAATTGTCTAGGGCGTCCGTCATGCCCTTTGCGAGCGCCTCGGCTTCTGAGCGCGCCCACTCGGCCGCATCCCATAACTCAAAGTGCCCCCCCATTCCCAACAGCATGATTTCGCGCGTCATTCCGGCAGCCTGGCGCAACTCGGGCGCAACCAGGATACGTCCCGAACCGTCCATGTCAACGTCTTGCGCATTGCCCAGCAGAAGACGTTGCAATGGCCTTGCCGAAGCCGGAAAAGCGGCGATCTGTTCGCGTTTCTGTTCCCAGATATTGCGGGGATAAAGCAGCAGGCAGCCGTCAGGGTGCCGGGTGAGGGTCAGACGGCCCTCGACCTGCGATTTAAGCGCGTCACGATGCCGGGTAGGAATTGAGACCCTCCCCTTCGCATCCAACGTGAGTGCGCTGCTTCCCTGAAACACCTATTTATCCCCACTTTTTTGCACAAAATCCTACTTTTCCCCACTCTACGGTAAGCTTCGTCACTGGTCAAGCGCTAACTTGCGGTTTTTCCAATGACAACAAGCACTTACAGTCGCAACGAAGAAGAGCGCAGAAGGAAAAAAGCAAAGGAATCAAAGGATTGCGAAATGATCTAAAAGTGCTTTGTACGGTCTGAAGTCGCATAGCTTGGGGAAAGCTTTGCTTTTGTTTACATACTGGGGCGCTAATGAGCGGGGGGAGAGCGCAAGACAGACCTATAGGCCGGATTCTGTACGCCGGACGGGAGCCCGGCGGGCAATCATTCCTCTGGGCGAACCATTGCTGGAGCGCTCTAGCCATCTACCCGCATGCTCGGACGGGCCGCCCTTTAGGCCCCGAAGGACCCGCGCATGCCTATTTGATGTTGCTCCGGATAGAGGTTGCCGCGTTTCACCCTGTCGCGCCGCACCTCGCATGAAGTACGCCGTACGGAGATGGCCGTACGGGTGCGCACCATTAAGCGCGCCCTCGCGACAGACTCGTCTCTGTGGCCCTATTCCTCGTCCGAGCCGCAGCTTGCGCCGCAAACCCGGACGGACGGCCGTTAGCCGTTATCCTGCCCTGTGGAGTCCGGACCTTCCTCGATATCGAATACCGCGATTGCCCAGTCTGTCTTGCATTCATATTGTAGCCGACCATAGGGCCGTTACCGACCCGAAAGCCCCCAACCTGCGACAATAAGGGCTGGACGCACACCCCCCATCAATTTCTCTGTTTGGCATTACGCATATCCGATATGGCAGTCAACCTTATTACCCTGATCGACATTCAACTGGCCTACGGCCACCATCCCCTGCTCGACCATGCCGATCTCACTGTGCAATCTGACGAACGCATCGGACTGATCGGCCGCAACGGGGCCGGAAAGTCTTCTCTTCTGAAACTGCTGGACGGCCGCAGCATGCCTGACGACGGAGAAATCAAGCGCTTGGGGGGCTTGCGTGTGGCAACCGTCGAACAAGAGCCGGTGCTCGACGAAGACGCCACCGTATTCGAAACACTGTGCGGCGACATTAACGAAACCGAAGACTGGGTCCGCCCCGCGCGCGTCCAGGCTCTTATCGACGAACTGGGCCTGGATGCAGACGCCTCGATCGCCGGTCTGTCGGGCGGCACCCGCAAACGGGTCGCCTTGGCGCAAGCGCTCGCCGACGAGCCCGACCTGCTATTGCTGGATGAGCCTACCAACCACCTGGACTTCACGGGCATAGATTGGCTCGAAAAGCGTCTTCTGGCAGCGCGCTGCGCCATCATACTCATCACCCACGACCGCCGCTTTCTCGATATCGTCACCACACGCATTGTCGAGCTCGATCGCGGCAAGCTGTTCAGCTTTCCGGGCAACTTCAGCTCGTGGCAACAGCGCAAAGCCGAGTGGCTTCAGGCAGAGCAGCAACAAAACGCCAAGTTCGACAAAGTGCTCGCCCAGGAAGAGGTCTGGATCCGCAAGGGCGTGGAAGCCCGGCGCACCCGCAACGAGGGGCGGGTGCGCCGCCTTGAAGCCTTGCGTGTCGAGCGTGCCGCCCGCCGCGAACGGATGGGCAACGTCAACCTTGCCATTGCTGAAGGAAAGCGCTCGGGCAAGCTCGTTGCCGAGTTAAGCAAGGTGTCGCACGCTTTCGGCGAACGCATCATCGTGCGCAACCTCAGCACCATCATCCTGCGCCAGGACAGAATCGGCCTTCTCGGGCCAAACGGCGTGGGCAAGACAACCCTGCTCAAGATCATCCTGGGTGAACTCGCGCCCGATGAAGGGCAGGTGCGGCTGGGCGTCAACCTTACGGTTGGATACTTCGACCAGATGCGGGCGCGACTGGACGAAAACGCCACCGTGGCCGACACCATCAGCCCCGGCAGCGAATGGGTGGAAATCGGCGACCAGCGCAAGCACATCATGAGCTATCTGGAAGATTTCCTCTTTTCGCCCGCGCGCGCGCGTTCTCCCGTAAGCAGCCTCTCGGGCGGTGAACGCGCCCGGCTGGTGCTGGCGCGCTTATTCGCCCGTCCCACCAATGTGCTTGTCATGGACGAGCCAACCAACGACCTGGACATCGAAACACTAGAACTGCTGGAATCGCTGCTGCAAGAATATCAAGGCACCGTGCTCCTGGTCAGCCACGATCGCGAATTTCTGAATAACGTCGTCACACAAACCCTGGCGTTCGAAGGCGATGGGCACTGGGCCGAATACGTTGGCGGCTACGATGAATGGCTCGCACAAAGGCCTGAACCCCGGCACTCGAACGCAGACAAGCCGCGTGCCGCAGCAACCGCCTCCAAACCCGCCCCGGCAGCCTCTAAAGAAACTGAACCCAAGAAGCCGGCCCGGCCCGGAAGGCTGGCCTCATGGGAGCAAAAAGAACTGGACGAGATGCCGGATGCAATTGCCCTGCTCGAGGCGCGGCAAGCCGAGCTTGCCGGGCAACTGGCCGACGGCAGTCTATACCGCGACGCACCCGACAAAGTCGACGAGATCAACAAACAGCTGGAAGCCCTCGAAGAGGAACTGACCGGATTGTTCGAGCGCTGGGAGCTGCTTGAAAGCAAGCAGTCGGGCTGAATCCCGGCCAGTACAGCGAGCGGTTCGTCATCAGCTCGGGCTGTGGCATTGACTGATGGCTCTGCCAAGCCCCCGGCGCCAGTTGATGACTCTGCTCAGGCCTCGTCAGACACTTGCCAACGTAGCTCTTCGCCGGCCGCCAGCGGTACCATGGCGGTGTCACCCACAGGAATTTCGTCGGGGATGCGGGTGGCGCCACGGCGCAATGTCAGCGTGCCCTCATTCAAGGGCAAGCCGTAAAATGCGGGTCCGTTAAGGCTGGCAAAGGCCTCAAGCGCATCGAGCCGACCCGCTGCTTCGAACGCCGTGGCATAAAGGCCCATTGCATGAAACGCCGTATAGCATCCCGCACAGCCGCAGGCTTGCTCTTTGCTGCCACGAGTGTGCGGCGCACTGTCGGTACCCAGGAAAAACCGTTTGTCGCCGCCGGTTGCCGCCTCGATCAGCGCCAGGCGATGTGTTTCTCGTTTGAGTACCGGCAGGCAATACCAATGCGGACGGATTCCGCCCACGAACAGAGCGTTGCGGTTGTATAGAAGATGCTGCGGCGTAATGGTGGCGGCAATGGGCCCTTCGGCCTGTTTCACGTACTGAACGCCATCACGGGTGGTTAGGTGTTCAAAAACGACCTTTAGTTCTGGATACCGCTTGCGTAGCGGAATCATGACGCGATCGATAAATACGGCTTCGCGGTCGAAGACATCGACAGCGGGGTCATTGACTTCGCCGTGCACCAACAGCGGCATTCCATGCTTTTCCATAGCCTCAAGCGCCTGGGCGCACTTGCCAAGCAAATCGGTCACCCCCGCGTCGGAGTTCGTGGTGGCGCCTGCAGGGTACAGCTTCACCCCATGAACAAAGCCGGAACCCGAGGCGGCAGTGATCTCGCCAGCGGTCGTGTTATCGGTAAGGTACAAGGTCATCAGCGGCGTAAATGCGCCCTGTTCTATACCCGCCTTGCCTAGCGCAGCCTCGATTCTGTGGCGGTAGGCCTGTGCAAGTGCCGTCGACGTAACCGGCGGCGTCAGGTTGGGCATGATGATGGCCCGGGCAAACTGACGGGCGGAGTCGCCGATTACGGATTCAAGCATGGCTCCATCCCGCAAATGCAGATGCCAGTCGTCGGGACGGCGCAGCGTCAACGTGTCGGTGGCGCTGCCGACGGAGCTATCGGTGGTGTCAGTGCTATGCATAACTCTACAATCTTAAATTCGAGAAAACTTCATCTTACCTTCTAATATTGCCCGACATAGGTGGTTTTTGCCCCCTTCGGACACAAATCGCTTTGTCTTTGGCGGCAACTCAAGTTATGCTCAGGAAAACGACTTATTCACCCCCTATTGGAGCACGTTCCTATGGCAACATCCGCAAAAACCGCACGCAAGCCCAATGCGGCCTTCATGAAGCCACTGACTCCCAGCCCCACCCTTGCTGCCGTTATCGGAGCCGAGCCGCTCCCGCGCACCGAGGTAACCAAAAAAATCTGGGAGTACATCAAAAAGCATGACTTGCAGGATCCTGCCAACCGACGCAACATCAACGCCGACGACAAGCTCCGCCCACTGTTCGGAAAAGACCAGGTGTCCATGTTTGAACTCACCAAACTGGTCAGTGGCCACCTGAAGTAATAAATTTGCGGCCAAGCTGTATTTAGCCGCACACAATAAAAAACGCTGCTCTTGGGCAGCGTTTTTTATTTGGCGGATACCGTTTCAATCAATCGTTTGAGGAGCCCCGCCTGAAAACAAGGCGAGCCAGCCACGAACGACGCGGTAGATGATCCAGATCAGCGCGATCATGCCTGTGATCCAGCCAATGAAAATGTACGTTGCAATGGCGCTAAGCACACACCACAACAAACCCCACCAAAAGGTCTTGATGAGCCAATCGAAATGTCCGGCATAGATGGTGCCGGCCGCGTCGCTGCGCTTCAGGTAGGCCACTACGACAGCCGCGATTGTGGCTAACCCGAGAAAACCTGCGCTGATCAAGCCCAAGGCAAACAGGCCGTACACGACGTGCGTTAATGTGCGCATCGACAGACCACCGGGATTTTCTGGCGGCAAGACATCGGTCATAGACCCTCCGAAACATTAAGACCATTGATATGAAATTTTGAGTTGGTCTATTTTACCTGTTTAGCTGTCGGCTGTTGGCGCTTTGTCTTTAACCATGATTTCGCGAACTGTATTTTCGCTTATCGCTGGCGACGCGGTGGCTCGTTATGCGAGCGCTCTCCTATAAGTGCTGGATAAGTATTGCCTTCATGGCGTGCCCATCTACGGCTTCACCCGTCACACGGCCACGCACGGGTTGTGTCGCTAAAGAGTGGATGGGCTACTGCCCGAGATGGCGCAGACCCGCCATGCGGGCCATAAACGCCGAGCAATAAGGGGGCTCGGCCCCCAAAAGGCAAAGCCCCTGCATCGGCAAGATGCAGGGGCTTTGGGG
>NZ_JBIQLE010000033.1:0-33743 GCF_044464525.1 Pusillimonas sp. | reverse complement strand
TTATCAAGTGTAGTAGCCGTGGCAGCCGCTATATTCAAGGTCAGGAACAGGGTCCCAACCAACCGCCAGCCGCGTGAAACGCCACTGCGAGACGTCGTTCTAACCATGGTGGGTATTTTCCGAAAAACACGCCGAATCATTCCGCCGGCGCAATCGCGGTGCTATGAACATAGCGAGGTTACGGCGTTAAATTTTGTGTCAATCGTCGACGTCGAGCATACGCCTGCCGCGCCGCCTGGAACAACCCGCCATACGGCCCTGCCGCCACCGAAAAAAGATAAATGCAGCCGGCAGAGAGGATGATAGCGGATGATGCGGGCACATCTGCATAAAAAGAAACCAGAAGCCCCGCATAACAAGATACCGAACCCACTGCCGCCGCCAAAACCATCTGCCGGCCGGCCGTGCGCGCCCAGAACCTGGCCGCGGTGGCAGGAAGCATCATAATGCCCACCACCATCAAGGTGCCCAGCACCTGGAACCCGGACACCAGTGTCATGACCAGAAGCAGCAAGAACAGCATATGGGCGAGCGAACCCCGGCCGCGCTCGGCCCGTAAGAAGGCAGGGTCGAGGCACTCGAGCACCAGGGGACGATAGATAAGGGCCAAAGCCGGCAAGGTCACGCTGGCGCTGGCCGCCACCAGCAGCAGGGCCGCATCATTCAGCCCCAACACCGTTCCGAACAGCACGTGAATCAAATCCATGTTCGACCCACGCAAAGACACCAGCAACACACCCAGGCCCAGAGAAATAAGGTAGAAAGAGGCGAAGCTGGCGTCCTCGCGCAGTGGCGTCCACCGTGCCACCAGCCCGGCCAGCATCGCCACCACAATGCCGGTGATCATCCCGCCCACCGTCATTGCCCCTACTGATAGCCCCGCCGTCAAAAAGCCTACTGCCACGCCCGGCAAAATGGCGTGGGCCATGGCGTCGCCCATCAGGCTCATGCGGCGCAGCACCAGAAAAACACCAAGGGGGCCGGCGGCAAACGCCAAGGCAAGCGAACCCGCCAGCCCTCGACGCATGAAACTGTAGTCGACGAAAGGGCTCCACAGGTATTCCAGAGCCCAGCTCATACACCGTCACCCGCAATGCCGTCAGCCACGACCTTCATCATAGGTAGTCTCCTGCGCACAGGTGTCGCGCCAAATGCAGGTTCTCGGGCGTCAGCACAGCGTCGGTCTCACCCCAGGCCACCACCTGGCCGGCCAGCAGCAAGGTCTTTGGAAAACAGGCTCGCACCATTTCCAGATCATGCAAGACGGCGATGATGGTGCCGCCTTCAGCATGCCACGCCATCAACAATCGCATCAGGTCGTCGGTGGTGTCGCGGTCGATGGCGGCGAACGGCTCATCCAACAACATCGTGCGCGCCTCGTGCAGCAGCAGCCGTGCAAACAGCGCACGCTGCAATTGCCCCCCCGACAACGTGCCGACAATGCGGTGCCGGAAATCAGACAGGCCCACTACCTCGAGCGCTTGCTCGACGCGTTCATGCTCTTGCTTGGAAAAGCCGCGCCACGCCCCCACGCGACGCCAGGCTCCCATGGCGACCAGATCGTACACGGTGATGGGAAAGCTGCGATCAAGTTCGCCCGCCTGCGGCAAAAAGGCAAGGTCGCGGCGCGGGTCATCGGCCACATGTATACGGCCCTTCAGTGGATTAAGCAGGCCCATCACGCCTTTAAGCAAGGTAGATTTGCCCGCCCCGTTAGGCCCCACCACCGCGGTCAGCGTACCCCGCCTGAACACGCCGCTGACGTCCCGAACCGCAATGCGGCCGCGCCAGCCCAGGGATACCTCGTCCAATTCAATGGCGGGCGGCGTTTCGCCGTGCTTCGAAGCCGGCGCAACGGCAGCATTTGCGCCGGCGCCTGGCGAGGAAGAAACAGCCGTGGAATCGGCGGGGAAACCGGCCATCGCGCCTACCACCATCCCATTGCCCAGCCGGTAAGGCCCCACAGAAACGCCACCGCGACCAGCACGCGAAGCGCCCTGCCGCCAGCGGAGGCAAGCACAGAGGAACCTCGGTAGGCTTTCGCGCGACGTGGAAATAAGGCGGAGCGGGGCATTTGGAGTGGAATCGGTGGAGTAGAGTCAATTCTTGACAGAGCAGGTTATGTTATAACATTTCCACCGCCAGCCCATGCAATGTGGGTGCTAAAGGCCTTAAAAAATATGCCTGCCAGACAGCCCGGCCAAGCTGTCTTCTTCGTGCGCTGCCTGAACAGCCCATCAGTGAAATCCCTGTCCGCAAATGTCGCCACCTTGACAGATCGGCGCGCGCAGCGTGCCTACACTACATAAAAATACAAATCTTAATTCCCGCCACGGGAGACAAAGGGCACGCTATGGATATAGACCTTGCCGAACTCGCCTCATTGGTGACGCTGCTGAAAGAAGCCGACTTTACAGAGTTTCGCTACGAAAAAGGCGACACCCAGATCGTAGTGCGAAGGGGCGGCGAAGCAAACCTTCTCGACATGCCTGCGCCAGCCTTGGCCGCGACCGCGTCAAGCTCCGCCTCGGCCGCCGAGGCCGCCCCGCGGGCGCCGGCCGGCAACATCGCCCCGGCCCGCGCCGCAACAGCCAACCCGCCCATACTTCCACAGCCGGCGCCCGGCGCCAAAGTCATCACCGCGCCCATGCTCGGCACCTTCTACGCCGCTTCCAAGCCCGGGGAACCGGCGTTTGTCCAGGTTGGCGATACCGTGCAGCCCGATTCAGTCGTCTGCATCATTGAGGTCATGAAGCTCATGAACTCCATACACGCCGAGATGCGCGGCACCGTGGTGGCCGTCCACGCCCAAAACGGCGAACTGGTCGAGTTCGGCCAACCGCTGTTCAGCATCCAGGAAGCGGAAGCGCCATGAGCACCGGCGCCCCGTGCAAGGTTTTCGTCGCCAACCGAGGCGAGATCGCGCTTCGGATCATCGAAGCCTGCGATCGCCTCGGCTTCGCCACCGTATTGGGTGTCTCCGAGTTCGACCAGCATTCGCTGCCCGCGCGGCGCGCGGGCAGAACCGTGGTGCTGGGCCCCGCCCACGCCTCCAAAAGCTATCTCAATGTCGACGCGGTCATCCACGCGGCGGTCGCCACCGGCTGCACGGCCCTGCATCCGGGGTATGGGTTTTTATCCGAGCGCATCGAGCTGGCCAGGGCCTGCGCGGACAACGGCTTAATTTTCGTTGGTCCCAACCCCGAACACCTTGAGATACTGGGCGACAAGCTCAGCGCCCGGGAAGCGGCCCAGGCCGCCGGCGTCCCAGTGTCGCCGGGCGGGCCCACCGCATCAGGCAGCCAGGCACTCGAGCTCGCTCAAGAAATCGGCTATCCCGTGCTGGTCAAAGCCGCCTTCGGCGGCGGCGGGCGAGGCATGAAGCTGGTGCACAATGCCACCGGCCTTGTCGCCGCCTGGGAACTGGCCGCTTCCGAAGCCCAGGCCGCGTTCGGAGACGGCACCGTATTCGTCGAGCGCTTCGTGGCAGACGCAAAGCACATCGAGGTACAGATTCTGGGCGATCGCCATGGCAACCACATCCATCTGGGCGAACGCGAATGCTCGGTGCAGCACCGCTACCAGAAAATGCTCGAAGAAGCCCCCTGCACGGCCTTGAGCGACGCTGCGCGGCGAGAGTTGCATGGCTATGCGCTTAGCCTGGCCAGGCAGATCAATTATGTCAGCCTGGGCACCATCGAATTTCTTTACGACGTACAGCGCGACGCATGGTGCTTTCTTGAAGTGAACCCACGCGTCCAGGTCGAGCACCCGGTTACCGAAGCCGTCACCGGCGTCGACCTGGTTCGCGAGCAATTGCTGGTCGCGCTGGGCCATCCGCTTTCCCTAAGCCAGGACGACATCCGCCTGGAGGGCCACGCCATCGAACTGCGCCTTACCGCGCAAGATGCGCACAACGGGCTTGCGCCGTCTCCGGGCACCTTGACGCGATGGCGGCCGGCTCCGTTGGGCGGGGTGCGGCTTGACACCCATGTCCATGAAAACTACCGGTTTCCGCCCCACTACGACGCCCTGATGGCAAAGCTCATCGCCTACGGCCCCGACCGCGACGCCGCGTTGCGGCGCCTGCGCCAAGCCCTGGAGGGGCTCGACCTTGAAGGGCCGCCCACCAACCTGCCCTTGCTCAAGCAGCTTGTCCACGCCCCCGAGGTAATCGGCAACACTGTAACCACCCGCTGGCTTGAACAAGCTCTGCCCCGCCTCATGGGAGCCTCGTCATGACCGACGTCCGACTCATCGATGTAAGCCTGCGCGACGGAAACCAAAGCATCTGGGGCGCGGTCGGCGTGCGCACCCGCACCATCGAGCGCGTCGCCCCGCACCTGAACAACGCGGACTACCATGCCGCCGAGGCCGCCACCAGCACCATGTTCGCCACGGCCGTTCGCTACCACCGCGAAGATCCCTGGGACCGCCTGGACGCCCTGCGACGCGCCGCGCCCGACACCACCCTCGGCTTCCTGACCACCGGCAAGCGCTTCATCACCTTTTCGCGCACGCCGCCCAATCTGTTCAAGCTGGCGTTCGAGCTGCTGCGCCGCCATGGCGTCACCCGCATGTGGGTCATCGACCCCATGCACGACATGCAAGCCGCCATGGCCACCGCCCGTCTTGCCAAAGAGGCCGGCTTCGAAGAGGTGATCGGCGGGCTGTGCTATACGATCAGCCCCGTCCACACCGACGAATACTTCACCGAAAAAATCTCGCAGTTCGACGATTGCAACGCCATCGATTCCATCTACATCAAGGACCCAGCCGGCCTGCTCACACCCGACAGGCTGCGAACCCTGGTGCCCAGCCTGCGCAGCGGTCTGAAGCACAAAGCCATCGACGAGCTTCACACCCATTGCAATACCGGCCTAGCGCCGCTGACCCTGCTCGAGGGCGCCGACCTGGGCCTGCACAAACTACACTGCGCCCTGCCCCCGCTGGCCGAAGGCGCATCGCATGCCTCCGCCCTGCAACTGGTGCACAACCTGCGGGCGCGCGGCCACAGCGTCGACGTCAATCTAGAAGCCATGCAGAAAGCATCGGACCAGTTGTGGCGGGAAGCGCGCCTGCGCAATTTGCCCGAGGGCCGGCCGCTGCTTTACGACGAAGCCTACTATCGCCACACGCTGCCGGGCGGGGTGCTAAGCACCACGGCCCGCCAGCTCAAGGAAATGGGCAAAGAACACCTTATGCCGGCGGTGGTCGAAGAAGCCCAGCAGGTGCGGGCCGACCTGGGCTGGCCGATTGTGGTCACTCCCTTCGCGCAATACATCGTCACCCAGGCCGCCCTGAACGTCATGTCCGGCGAGCGTTACCAGCGCATCAGCGACGAAGTCGTCGACATGCTGCTGGGCGATTGGGGGCCCATGCCCGGCCCCATCGACCCCGATCTATTGCAGCGCGCCAGCGACCTGCCGCGAGCCCGGCAGCGGGCGCGGCAAGAAGAACCGGCGGCTCCCTCGCTGGACGAGCTGCGGCGCCGTTTCGGCGGCAATCTCAGCGACGAAGACCTGCTGCTGCGAGCCGTCATGCCCGCCGAGCAGATGGACGCCATGATTCAAGAGCGCGAAGGCGCTCGGCGCGCGCGGGCCTCGGGCTCTGACACCGGCTTGCGTGAATTGGCCTCGGCCCTGTCCGACCCGCAGCGTCCACTGTCCATCCGGGTCATGCAAGGCGACGCAACGCTGACATTATCCGGCCGGCGCACCGGCCCCGAAGGAGACGCCAAGCCATGACCACAAAACCCGCCGTCGATTTTTCAGAATCGCCGCAAGCACCGCGCGACGCCGCCAACATCCTGGCCGACCTGGCCCGAGCCGACGGCTGGATGCTGGACGTGGACGGCTGCCTGGTCAGAACCAGCAAGGCCGGAGGCGCGGGGGGGCAACTTATAGAAGGCGCCGCCCAGTTGCTGGATTGGCTGCGCCGCCACGAGCGCCAATTTGTGATCTGCACCAACGCCTCGCAGCGCACGGTTGCCACCTATGCCGCGCATCTGCGCCATATCGGCCTGGATATCGCCGACCACGAGATGATGACGGCGGCCACCGCGGCGGCCGACACCATCGCCCGCGCCCATCCAGGCGCCCGGGTGCTGGTGGTGGGCGACGAAGGCATGGTCGAGGCTGTCCGCGCCGCAGGCCTGGAGCTGGCCGATTCCGACGCCAGCGACGCACAGGCGGTAGTGGTCGGGGCCGCCGACCACTACAACTCAAGCAATCTCAACGCCGCCTGCCTGAGCATTGCCGACCATGGCGCGCCGCTTTATACCTCGGTGGCCTCGCCCTGGTTCCACGGCGGCGTCAAGCGCAGCATCGCCGTATCGTCGGCCATCGCCCGCGCCATTGCATCGGTAACCGGCGCCAGCCCCATCGTGTGCGGGAAGCCATCGCCCGAACTTGGCGCCGGCTTGCGCCGCCGCCTGGGCGGGCCTGACAGCCGCATCGTCATCGTCGGAGACGCTGCCGCGGCCGAAATCGTGCTGGCGCGCCAGATGGGCGCCCTGGGCGTACTAGTGTTAAGCGGCGCCACCCACGCCGATGCCCTGCCCCACCTACCCGACGAGCAACGCCCCCACTGGGTGGCCAAAGACGTCGGAGAACTCTTCAAGCAGTTGCACAGCGTAGTTCCCTGATTCCACAGGCAGCGACAAGCACCGGAACGCCATGAAATGCGCCAGAAGTGCCATAAAACCATAGGCAGCACCCATACCAACAGGAGACAAGCCATGAACACCCCCACCCACCGCTTCCCCTACCTGCATGACGCGGCCTGCCCGGCCGGCGCCGAAGGCTGGGAAGACATGTACCCGTACTTCCTGATTTCCCAGCCCGAGGGCCGGGATTTCGAACAGAAACGCTTCTGGTTCGCCGACTCAATGCACTGGTCCCGCGCGGTGCATCCCTTCGACAGCATCGGCGCCGAGGCCGTCTATTACGGCTGCGGCGTCAACGGCGCCCGCAGCGTCGTGCTGCCCGCCGCACTGGGGCTCGACGTGCGCATGGTCAACGGCTACGTGTACATCTGCCCCCAGGCCGTAACCGATCCGGAAGAAATCCAGCGCCGCCTGGCTCTTTTCCAGGAGCGCGCCGGCCACTACTATAAAAACTGGGATTCGCTATACGCCAACTGGAAAGAAAAAATGACCGAGGCGGTGCAGCGCATGAACTCATTGCAATTCGACACCCTGCCCGAAATCGAGCCTATCGAGGTCGTCACCGAAGGCCGCGGCCGTTCTGTTTCGTGGGATCTTGTCGAAAACTACCACCGCCTGGTCAACGACTTCTTCCTGGTCTGGCAGTATCACTTCGAGATGCTGGGCCTGGGCTACGGCGCCTACCTGGTATTTTTCGACCTGTGCAAAAAGGCCTTTCCCGAGATCCAGGATCAGACCATCGCCCGCATGGTGGCCGGTGTGGAAGGCATGGCCTTCCGCCCCGACGATGAGCTTCGCCGCCTGGCCAAGCTGGCGGTCGAGCTCAAGGTCGACTCGGCCATCGACGCCGCCAAGCCTGCCAGCAGCATTCTGACCGACATCGGCAAGCTGCCCGGCGGCGAACGCTGGCTGGCTTCGCTGGAAGAAATCCGCGACCCCTGGTTCAACTATTTTGCCGAATACGGCTTCCTGCACGACCAGGAAACCTGGAACGAAAACCTGTCCATCCCTTTGCTGGCCATCAGCCGCTATACCGAACTGTTGCGCAACGGCGAGGTCATCGACCGCCCCGTCGAGCAACTGCACGAAGACCGCGACGAAATCGTGACCGAATATCGCGCACTGCTTGCCCCCGAAGAGGCCACGGCCTTCGACGAGGCGCTGGCCCTGTCGCGCAACGTATTCCCCTATATCGAGGAACACAACATCTACGTCGAGCACTGGAGCCATGCTGTGTTCTGGCAAAAAGCACGAGACTTGGCCCAGGTTTTCGTCACCTCCGGCTTCTTCCGCCAAGCCGACGATTTTTATTATCTAAACCGCTTCGAGATCGACCAGGCCTTGTTCGACATGATCGAATCGTGGGCGATCGGCGTGCCGGCGCGCGGCGTCCAGCACTGGGCGCGCAAGATCGACGCGCGCCGCAAGATCATGGCCGCATTGCGCACCGAAACCGCCGCACCGGCCTACGGCACGCCGCCAAAAGAGGTCACCGACCCCTTCGCCATCATGAACTACGGCGTCACCACCGAACGCGTGCAGCAATGGCTCGCCCAAGCACGCGGAGACAATACCGCCGCCTTGCAGGGCATTGCCGCCTCGCCGGGCGTAGTCGAGGGCATCGTGCGGGTGATCCGCCACGAGAATGAAATCAGCCTGTTGCAGCCCGGCGAAATCCTGGTCGCCGCCATTACCGCACCCTCGTGGGCCTCCGCATTTTCGGTGGTGGGCGGCGTCGTTACGGACATCGGCGGGCTCATGAGCCACGCCGCCATCGTATGCCGCGAATACGGCATGCCGGCGGTGGTCAGTACCGGCTTTGCCACGGCCCAGCTCAAAACCGGGCAGCGCGTGCGCATCGACGGCTACAAGGGCACGGTGGAGCAACTTTCGGTATAACGCCCCACCCTTTCCCCCAACCACCAATATGCAGCCAAAGGAGACGACAGCAATGCAAGACTGGACCCTGACTTTCGAACAACCAAGCGCCTTGGAACCGTTACAAGTGGGCGGAAAGGGCCACGGGCTGGCGCTGATGGCCCAGGCCGGCATCCCTGTCTCTCCGGGCTTCATCATCGCCACCTCGGCGCATCGGCACTATCTTGAAACCACCGGCCTGGCCGGACGCTTGCGCCAAGCCACGGCCGACATCGACCGCAACTCGCACGAAGCGCGCGAAACGCTCGAGCGCGAAGTCACACCATGGTTCGACCAGACGCCCATGCCCGCCGAACTGCGGAACGTCATCACGCAAAGCTACACCGGCTTGGCGCAAGCCCTGCAACTGCCGCAGTTGGCCGTTGCCGTGCGCTCCAGCGCCACCGCCGAAGACGCCGAGGGAACCAGCTTCGCGGGCGAATACGAAACCTACGTAGGTCTGCAAAGCGCCGACCAGGTCGAACTTCATGTCCGCCGCTGCTGGGCCAGCGTCTTTTCAGCGCGCGCCTTGAGTTATTCCTGGAAAAACGGCATCGACCCCCTGGCCGTCAACATGGCGGTCGTCATCCAGAAAATGGTCAATGCCCGCGCTGCCGGCGTGATGTTCACGATCAGCCCCACCACCGGCGACCGCTCGCGCATCGTGATCGAAGCCTGCCACGGGCTGGGCCTGGGCGTGGTGGGCGGCGACGTCACGCCCGACCGCTTCGTCATCGCAAAAGTCGAGGGCCAAGTCCTTGACCGCGTGCTGGGCAACAAGCACCTCGAGTATCTACCAGACGGCACGACGCGCGCCGTTGAAGAAGAACGGCGCGCAATGTTCAGCCTCAGCGACAGCGAAGCACTGGCGCTGGCCAAAGTGGGCAAACGGCTCGAACGCATGCGGGGCGCGCCGCAAGACATCGAGTTCGCCATCGACCGGGAGCTTTCTTCGGGTGACAACCTGGTGATGCTGCAATGCAGACCTGTTACCGTAACCGCCCATAAAGCCGCATCGCCCCTGGACGAAGGCCTTGGCCAGTTGACGGCCAGCGTCCTGGCCGCCACCCGGTAATGACCCGCCCCTTGCACATACAGACCATTTCACTAAGCCGCGACCAGCTACTTAGCGGCGCCGACTGGTTTGAGCCCCTTGGCGCCAAGGCAAAGTCCCACGTGCGGGACGACCTGATCGAGCGCACCATCGGCGTCGGCGACGCCTTGGGCCACCAAGGCGAAACGCAACACCACTGGTTCGGGGTGATGGAGGGGCTGTTGAAATGGTCGGTAAACGCGATAGACGGCCGCACCGTGACATTGGGCGGCCAATCGGTGGGAAGCTGGTTTGGCGAAGGCACACTGCTGCGCTCGCAACCCCGGCAGGCCGACATCATTGCCTTGCGGGACAGCCGCGTCGCCATGCTGCCGCGCGCCACCTTCGATTGGCTGCGCCGGACCGAGCCCAGCTTCAACGAGTTCCTGTTGCGCCAGATCAACGAGCGCCTGCATTGGTTCATGGGCTCGATGGCCGCCCACCGCCTGCTGGACGCCGAACATCTGGTGATCCGCGCGCTGTGGGGGCTAGTCCACCCCCTGCTCAACCCCCTGGGCCTGCATCACCTGCTTATTTCCCAAGAAGAAGTCGCCAACCTGGCCATGGTTTCCCGCCAACGGTGCAATATGGCGCTGCTTACCCTAAAGCGCGAAGGCCTGATCGAACTGGGCTATGGCGCCATTTCCATCCGCGATATCGACGCATTGGCCGCCCGAATGCGATAATCGGGCCATGTCCGCGATCAAAACCTCCTCCCCCGGCTCGGTGGCGGCCCAACTGGACACCGCCGAGACCCTGTGCCGCCAACGCGGCAAGCGGCTCACGCCCATACGCCGCAAGGTGCTCGAGATTCTTCTCGAGCAGCGGCGCAGCGTCAAAGCCTATGAATTGCTGGATGAAATCCGCCGAGTGCAGCCAGGCGCGGCGCCGCCCACGGTATATCGCGCACTTGATTTCCTTATCGAAGAAGGCCTGATCCATCGCCTTGACGCCGTCAATGCCTGGTCGGCCTGCCTGGACGCCGGCGGCGAGCCGCACGACTTGCTGGTTATCTGCACCAACTGCGGCGCGGTGGCCGAGTTCAGCGACCCCGCCTTAAGCCGCCGGCTTGCCGCCAAGGTCGCCTCGGCGGGTTTTGTCCTAAGCCACCACGAAACCGAACTGCGCGCACTTTGCAGCGCCTGCCATGCGCAGGCCCATAATGAACCGCTGCCCGGACATCAACATTAGCGTCTGTTCCGAGCCGCTCGATCGGGTCACCCACCGCCCAGCCCACTGCCTCTCCGACGCGCCGAGGCAAAATTTATCCAGCGGTGTATTCTGTAACTCCGTGTGTTGCAACGGTTTTCCGGAAAACATGGAAGCTTGGGCCCAACGTTTGCTCTTCCGGTCCGGCTGTGCTGTAATCGCACGTTGTATGATTTTTAGTGCGGTATGGAATTACCTGGTGAAGTCGCCGATACGGTAGATGCGTTTGCCAACAACAACCCTCTAACCTTTAGCGCCGCCTTGCAGTTCGCATGCCGCAAAAAGCGAGCATAACGATGGCATCAGGTCTAGACAAAATGGTTCCGGTCACCATACTTACAGGTTTTCTGGGCGCGGGTAAAACCACGTTGCTCAAGCGCATCCTTACCGAAAACCATGGCCAAAAAATCGCCGTCATTGAAAACGAGTTCGGGCCCGAAAGCATCGACAACGAGCTTCTGGTTCAAGAGCGCGACGAACAAATCATCGAGCTAAGCAACGGCTGCGTCTGCTGCACCATTCGCGGCGATCTTCAACGCGCCCTGTCCGAACTGCGCGAAAAGCGCATCGCCGGCGAAGTTCATTTTGACCGCGTCATTCTTGAAACCACCGGCATGGCCAACCCCGGGCCGGTGTGCCAAACCTTCTTCATGGATGACGACGTCGCGGGCTACTACCGGCTTGATTCCGTCATAACCGTGGTTGATGCCAAGCACGGCATGGAAACCCTCGACAAGCAAGAAGAAGCCCAAAAGCAAGTGGGCTTTGCCGACATGATCCTGGTTTCCAAGAAAGACCTGGTCAACGAGGCCGACTACCAAGCACTGCGCTCGCGCCTGGTGCAGATCAATCCGCGCGCGCCCATTACGCCTGTGCATTTCGGAGAGGCCGATATCAAGTCGCTGCTTGATGTCAGCGGCTTCAACCTGAACACCATTCTGGATATCGACCCTGAATTCCTAGCCGAAGAGCACCCCGACGCGGCACACGACCACGAACATGGGCATGGGCATGACCACGAGCACGAGCACGACGGCGATTGCGGCCCCGCTTGCGGGCACGAACACGGGCACCACCACCATCATCATCACCACAACGATGATATCGGCGCATTCGTGTTTCGCTCCAACCGTCCGTTCGACCCGAATCGCCTCGAAGACTTCCTGGGCGGCGTCGTCCAGGTCTACGGCGAAGACCTTCTGCGCTATAAAGGTATTTTGTACGTTAAAGGCAGCAAGCGCCGCCTTTTATTCCAGGGCGTGCACATGATGATGGGCGCAGAGCCGGGCAAACCCTGGCTTGCCAACGAGAAACCCAACACTAAGATGGTATTTATCGGCCGAAAACTTCCCGAGGAAATCTTCACCCAAGGGTTGGAACAATGCCTAATCCCATAACCGAAAGTTCGCTCGAGTTATGTGAACGTACTCGACACTACTAAAAGAGGTAGACCATGGCCACTAAGACACCAGCCACTAAATCTCCGGGCCATTTGCTCACAGAAAAAGAACTTCTGGCTATGCCCGAATCTGACTACATGAACGAGGCCCAGCTCGAGTTCTTCCGCAATCGCCTTAAAGCCCTAGAAACAGAGATTCTGGCGAATGCGGACACCACCACCGAGAACCTGCGCGAAACCCAATTCGTGCCCGACCCGGCCGACCGCGCCACTATCGAAGAAGAGCACGCGCTCGAGCTTCGCACACGCGACCGCGAGCGCAAACTGCTTAAAAAAGTGCAGCAGTCGCTGACGCTGATCGAGTCTGGCGAATACGGCTGGTGCGAAGAAACCGGCGAGCCCATCGGCCTGCAGCGCCTGCTGGCCCGGCCCACAGCCAACCTGTCGCTCGAAGCGCAAGAACGCCGCGAAATGCGCCAAAAGCTCTACGGCGATTAATTCCAAATCGCCCAAGCCCGCCCCGTCCTGCCACCAGGCGGGGCGCGGGCTATACCTGCCTGAGGCCTATACACCCTGCCTCGCCCGTTCCCCCTTCCCCCCTCGTACGTTCTAATCGTTATTCCCAGCTTCCGATTCTGATACGTTCACACCCCCTTTTCAGCCGCGAACAGCGTCGCTATTGCGCAGGCAATGCGGACCCCGTCATGTATAGAAAACTCGCTTTTCTATACATAAGTACGCAGACTTGCATAGGAAACGGAAAGTTTTGTGCACGAGGCAAGGCGGAATAGCCTGCAATTGCCAGGACCGCCTTGAATTCCTCCCAGGCGTCCTCATCTAAGGAGTTCAAAGGAAGAATCCATGGAACAATTTCACGCCACCACCATCCTGTGTGTTCGCCGCGGCAATGAAGTCGCCATCGGCGGCGACGGACAGGTAACTTTAGGCAACATCGTTTTCAAAGGCACGGCGCGCAAAATCCGCCGTCTGTATCACGACAAAGTGCTGGCCGGCTTTGCCGGCGCCACCGCCGACGCCTTCACGCTGCAAGAGCGCTTCGAGGCCAAGCTTGAAAAGCACCAAGGCAACCTGATGCGCGCCGCCGTTGAGCTTACCCGAGACTGGCGCACCGACCGCGTGCTGCGCCGGCTCGAAGCCATGCTTATCGTGGCCGACCGCGAACATTCTTTAGTGCTAACCGGCAACGGCGACGTGCTCGAACCCGAGCACGGCCTGGCCGCCATCGGTTCGGGCGGCGCCTATGCGCAAGCAGCCGCCCTGGCGCTGGTGCAGCACACCGAACTGCCCCCGGCAGAGGTCGTGAAGAAGGCGCTTGAGATCGCGGGCGACCTGTGCATCTACACGAACCAGAACCACGTCATTGAAACGCTTTAACACCGCCGGCTCGCGTGCGGCCGGCGAAGCTTACCGTGCCCGCGCAGCCCGCCCAGCTTGGGCTGCCGTGCCGGGCCAGCTCAGTGCCCGGCCAGGTTCGAGGGCAAACAACGCCCTTGCGCCAAGGCATATATAAAGCCCCCTGGCAATAAACGCCCCCTGCCACGCCAAGCAGCAAACCCCTTAATTTCGAAGACCATATATGTCCGCCACAAATATGACTCCCGGAGAAATCGTCTCCGAACTCGACAAGCACATCGTCGGCCAGAATCGGGCCAAGAAGTCGGTTGCGGTCGCACTGCGCAACCGCTGGCGCCGCCAGCAGGTGGCCGAGCCCCTGCGCACCGAGATCGTGCCCAAGAATATTCTCATGATCGGCCCCACCGGCGTGGGCAAGACCGAGATTGCGCGCCGCCTGGCCAAGCTGGCCAATGCGCCCTTCATCAAGATCGAGGCCACCAAGTTCACCGAGGTGGGCTATGTGGGCCGCGACGTCGAAACCATCATCCGCGACCTGGTTGAAATCTCCATCAAGCAAACCCGCGAGATCGAGAAGCGCCGCGTGCGCACCCAGGCCGAGGACGCCGCCGAAGACCGCATCCTTGATGCGCTGATTCCGCCGGCCCGCAACTCGCGCGGCGAACCCGAGCGCGAAGAGACCGGTACGCGGCAAACCTTCCGCAAGCGCCTGCGTGAAGGCCGCCTGGACGACACCGAGATCGAGATCGACGTAGCCCAGCCCATGCCCCAGATGGAGATCATGGCTCCGCCCGGCATGGAAGAAATGACAGAACAGCTCAAGGGCATGTTCGCCGGCCTGGGCCGAGACAAAACCAAGACCCGCAAGATGACGGTGAAAGAAGCCTTCAAACTGCTGGTCGAAGAAGAAGCCTCGCGCCGCGTCAATGAAGAAGACCTGCGCACCGTGGCCGTAAACAACGTCGAGCAGAACGGCATCGTGTTCCTGGACGAGATTGACAAGATCACCAACCGGCAGGACGCAAGCGGCGGCGGAGGCGAAGTATCGCGCCAAGGCGTGCAGCGCGACCTGCTGCCGCTAGTCGAAGGCACCTCTGTCAACACCAAGTATGGAGTCGTAAAAACTGACCACATCTTGTTCATTGCATCGGGCGCGTTCCACCTTGCCAAGCCGTCTGACCTGATCCCCGAACTTCAGGGCCGCTTCCCCATTCGTGTGGAACTAGACTCGTTAACAGCCGACGACTTCGTGCGCATCTTGTGCGACACCGACGCCTCGCTAACCAAGCAGTACAGCGCTCTGCTGGGAACAGAAGACGTCACGCTGGATTTCACCGATGAAGGCATACGGCGTCTGGCCGAGCTGGCCTTCGAGGTAAACGAGCGCACCGAAAACATTGGCGCCCGACGCTTATACACGGTAATGGAAAAGCTGCTTGAAGACCTTTCGTTCAGCGCCACCGCCAGCAGTGCCCAGACCGTTACCATCGACGCCGGCTACGTTAACGACAAGCTCGAAGAAGCCGCCAACAGCGAAGACCTGGCCAGGTATGTGCTTTGACATCCTTTCCCTCCATCTTGCTGATGCTCGCCGCCCAAGTGGCGGCAAGGAAGAGGATTCCCACCGTGTTCAGCCGACACAAACTGACTCACCTCGGCGAAACACATTCGGCGTTATCATGAAGACAAGCAACCTAGGAGTTCAGCATGTCTTATAGCCAAACCAGCCTGGCGCCGGCGGTACTTGCCGGCCTTATCGGCGTGGCGGCCTGCGTGGCGCCGGCCCACGCGCAAGAAGCGCAATCTTCGGGCGAAGTGCGGCGCGTCAACGCCGCCGAAGGCAAAGTCACCATCAAGCACGGTGCAATATCCGCGCTTGACCTGCCGGCAATGTCGCTGGTGTACCGGGCCGACCCCACCTTACTGCAGGGCATACAGCCCGGTGACAAGATTACCTTCACCGCCAAGCGCGAAGGCGACCGCTATGTGGTCACCAAAATCTCCAAGTAGGGCTAGAACATAATTCTTGCCCAACCGCCTATGCCTTGGTCGCGCAGACCATGGCCGTACGAGCCCATATAAGCAAAGCCCACGTTGCTTGCCTTGCCAACCCGCGCATCCAGCCCCAGGCGCAGCGACCACGACTGCCGCGCAGGGCTCAGGCCTTGCGAGGTGAAAAGGGCTTGCGCAGAGCTATCGCGAAACGCCTGGGTAGACTTGGCCTGGTCAAAGCCCACATGCTGCCAAGCAAGCTGGGCATAGATTTTCCCTTCGCCAACGCCAGTGGTCGTGCGCCCATTAGAAGCGGCAGCCCCTGCCCCGACGGCGGCTTCCGCCCGCAACCCCAAGGTGGAAACCCAACCCGCCATCGAGCCGGGCTCAACCCTCAAGGCCGCCGGCCCGCCGCTTTCGGTGAAACCGTCCGCCCCCGTGCGCACCCACGCCAGGCGCATAAAGGGCGCAGCGGCGAACCGACGCGTATCCACCGAAAAATTTAATGGCCAAGCCGCCTCGCCAAACACCTGTGTGGTGTGGCCGTTATACCGGGCCGAAACGGCATCGCGCCATGGGCCGGCCTGCAGGAAGCGGCTGGTTCTGATGCGATGCAAAGACCGCGCCGCACCCAAAACCATGCGCCAACCTGCCACATGGCCGGCCAGGTGCAGGCCCGCATGCGTGGTTGCGATATCTGCGTCGGCCGCACCGTTTGCCCGCCTCAAGCGGCTGTCTTGCGCGCCCAGAAAAGCGCCCATCTTCCAGTAAGTGTTCACCGCGGCTGCAATACCCAGCACTACGCCGTTCAAGCGCCGTGTATCGCCAGGCACACCTGCCTTGCCGTCCCGCTCTTGGTCGGAATAGAACAACTCGACCCACGGCGTCAAAGACGACGACGCAGAGGGCGCGCCGCTGGGTGACGCCATGTTCGACGCCGGCATGTTGATCATCTCGATGGATTGATTCAACACCGCTTCACGCAAGAAGCGACTGTCGCCCCATATACTGGAAAGCACTGAAGCGTTCCAGCTTCCCGTCAGTTGCTGCAAGGCCTGGCGGGCGCTGTCGCGGTCCAGCACCACGATCTCGTCATAAATGGCAGGCTCTTTCGGGTCTTCGGCACCCCCGGCGACCTCGAGTTCGTCGTCGGCGTCTTCATCCGCTCCGACCACTACAGGCTCGCCCTTGTCAGGGGCGTCGTCGTCGATGACCCGTCCCACTTCCTCTTCGTCCGGCGTCTCGCCCACATCTTCCACGGGCGTCTGGTTACGCTTCAGCGTCAGGGTGACCGTATCGGCACTGTAACTCAGGCTGGGCGTCAGGAACGCCAGATCGGACGATACCGAGGCGAACTCCGTGCCCTCGAAGCCGCCCTGCGCGCCGAGTATGGCAAAAGATGTATCCGCATCCCAGATACCGTCTTGCGCCAGTATGTCGACCTTGCCATCGAGCAAGGCCTTGCCTCCGACCCATACGTAATCCGACTCGCCGGTCGGCGCGGCCTCTACCTCGAACCGGCTGCCAGGCTCGAAGCGCAAATCTCCCATTACCGCCAACGTTTCGATATCGGGGGGCGGTTGGCCCAAAACGGCCACCGTATTTCCCGGCGCGAGCGTGCCGCCGCTTTGAATTCGGGCCGATGCCACAGAGCCCGTACCCTGCAAGCGCGCGCCCGCCCCCACCAAGGCCGAGCCGAAGAAAAGCTCGTTGATCGCCAGAGCGCCTTCCATCACCCGCGCCTGGCCGCTATAGCCCATGGCGTCGCCGCTAATATCCAGCACACCCCCGCCCAGCTTCACAAAGGGCAAGCCGCCCTGCAACAACCCCGCATGCGTCGCCGTACCGTCTTCCACCCGCCAGGCCATCGCATCTTCGAGGCCAACCGGCAGCACAACCGGCGTGTATAAATCCGCCGGAACCGCCTGGGACACATCTGTGCTTCTTAGCGTTAAAGCCCTTGGCACCAAGGTGCCCGGCGAATACTCAAGCGACGTGCCTTGGCCGGCTTCGATAAAACCCCACACGCCAAACACCTGCGGCCCGTCCACGTGCAGGCCGCCTTGCAGCAACTGCGTACCGCCTTGGTAGGAAGCGGCGCCAGACAGCCGCAGCGTGCCCGCACCCAGCTTGTACAGCCCATTGCGCGAGCCCGGCGCCGGCGCGATCGAACCGCTTATATGAGCCTGCACCCCCGGCGCCACATCGATATAAGCCGGCGCGGCCACCATGTGGTCCCGGCCAGACTCCCAGCCCGGCGTGTCGATGCGCAGGGCGCCGCTGCCATCAAACACAAAGGGCGCAGACTCTGCCTGCGCCCCCTGCCCCATAAGCAATGCCAAACCCGCCGCCGACAACTTCAGCCAATGTCGCCATCGCAGCGTCTGCCGCAACACCGGCGATGTTCGGCGCCTTTGAATGCTTTCCGCTCCCGCCGCCACCGAGCCCATGCCGCCACCCGGCTCACTTTGTTCATACCACAACGCTTCTTGATGACGCTTCGTAAATTGCCATGCCATGTATATCTCTCCTTGAAATACAGGTGCTAAAGCCCAACGAACGACATAAAAAAATGGCCCAGGAAAAACCAGGACCACATGTTGCAAGTACTTTCCGCATAGGCTCAAAGTGCCCATGCGGGGGCAAGTATAGGCATGAATGACATATTTAGACAAATTTATTATTAATTTTTAATATTTTTGTGTGCTATCTGAAGCTTTTGTAGCTCAACAATCGACTCTTAAAAGCAGTGAGCGTCGGCACATCCACCCGGAGGTGCTGAACGGGGATGCTTCTGCAACCTGGCGGCCGTCCAACAGAGTGCAGAAGACCGGAGCCCATCAGCCTCGAACTGCAGAAGTTCATCGGGTGCATGATTCGGCGCCTGTCGGCACCCAGCAATAAATCAGCCTCAATCAGGCCCGCCGGCCGGGCGTTGCCAGGCGACGCGCGCGTCTGCGCTGCCGGGGCCGGCCACCTTCATTTGCTGCGTCTGGGTCTTGCCTTCATATGTGGCGCGCACGGTGTAAGAACCGGGCGGCAGGTCGACCAGCAAGAACGGGCCTGCCGAAGGCAGTGTCAATACCGTCTTGCCTTGCTCATCGGCGATTTCCACGCGCACTTCCGCCACATAGGGCGTTGAGCCATCGTCGCCGGTGGCGGCAAACGTAAGCGCCAGCGGGTAGCGCGCCTTGGCGTCCTTGAAGGCCGCCGCCGCATCCGAGCCGAAGCCGCCGGTTACGTACTGCACACCCTGCGCCGTTTCCACCGGCGGTAGCTGCGCGTGGGCCGCAGCCATCAGGCCGGCGCCCGCCAGCAACAGCGAGGCCAGCGCCAAGCGGCGTACCGTTGGCTTGGCCGCCAAGAAAAACACAGGCCAAGACGACTCCGCATTCCGATATTGTTCATTCTTCATGGCTTTCTCCTGTCTTGTTCACACCAACCGACGCCTTGGGCGCATGCGACCTGCATCCGCCATAGTTTGTGTCAGTAGCTCAACAATCAATTCTTGAGGCTGTGAGCGACGGCACCTCCATACAATGGTGCTAAGCGGGGATGCTTCCGCGACTTGCAACAAAGTTAATCAGCACACCACATGCCCAGTGTGGACTTTCGTCACCAGGAAGGTGTATTTTATGAAAACAGAAATCATCGTCATCGGCGCTGGTGCGCATGCGAAAGTTTGCGTCGAGCTGCTCCGGGCAATGGGCGAACAAGTGGCCTATTGTGTCGGAAAGAGCGACAGCCCAAACTCGTGCGTGGGCGTTCCGGTACTAACGGGCGATGAACATCTAGCCACCTTGCGTTCAGAAGGCTATTCCAGATTGTTCGTCGCCATCGCCTTGAATAGTCTAAGGGCCCAGTTGGCAGAGTCCGGCATCGAGCATGGCTACGAGCTGACGAACGCCGTGAGCCCCACCGCCGTAATTTCGCCCAGTGTAAAACTAGGGCGCGGCATTGCGGTAATGCCAAATGCGGTCATCAACGCCGAAGCAAAAATTGACGACCTTGCAATTATCAACACCGGCGCCACGATAGATCACGACTGCCATATCGGCCGTGCCGTTCATATCGCCCCCCAATGCGCGCTCGCCGGCAATGTCACTGTCGGCGAATACAGCTTTTTGGGCGTCGGCGCCAAAGCAATCCCCGATATACGTATCGGTAAGCACGCAACGATAGGGGCAGGCGGCGTCGTCATCCGTCATATCAATGACGGCGTAACAGCGGTGGGCGTGCCCGCGCGGGTTCTGGCTAAATAACTCGTCATGGCCTCTTTCAAGCCTTAGCGGGCCGTCTTGGCCTCAATCCGCAGCGCCTTTTTATCTATTTTCCCCACCCCGGTACGCGGCAGCGAATCAACCAGGCGAATCTGCGAAGGCCATTTGTACTTGACGAGGCGCTGCGACAAAAAGTCGGCCAACTCCTCTTCACTTACGCCCGGCTCGGCAATAACATGCGCCACCAGCACCTCGCCCCGATAGGCGTCAGGCACGCCTATTACCGCCGCCTCGCGCACACGCGGATGATGGAACAAGGCCTCTTCAATCTCGCGCGGGTAGACGTTATAGCCGCTGACAATCACCATGTCCTTCTTGCGATCGCTGATCGTCAGGTAGCCGTTGGCGTCCAGCCAGCCGATGTCGCCGGTGTACAGCCAGCCGTCGCGCAGGGCCTCGGCCGTTTCCTGGGGTCGGCCGTAGTAGCCTGTCATCAGTTGCGGTCCGCGCACGCGGATTTCGCCGACCTCGCCCTGAGGCAGCACCGTAACGCCGTCGGCGACGTCAACGATTTGCACCTCGGTTTCAGGAACGACCACACCGGTAGTGCCGGCCTTGCGCACGCCGTTCAAGGGGTTGAAGGCGATAACCGGCCCGGCTTCCGTCTGGCCGTAGCCTTCACATACCGGGCAGCCGGTGGCGGCCTCCCAGCGGCGCAGCGTTTCTTCGGGCAAGGCAGCCGAACCGGAAGCACACAGTCGCAAAGCGCTTAAGTCGGCCTGGGCAAAGCCCTCGTAACCCAGCAAACTGGTAAAGATGGTGGGGCTGCCCAGCATCAGGGTAATACGCTGGGCGGCCAAGGTTTCCACCACCGTGTCGGGCCTGTAGCGCGGCAAGATCACCAAAGTACTGCGCGCATATACCGCAAGGTACAAGCCCATGCCCATGGAATAGGAATGGAATAACGGCGTAATCGCCAGCACGCGCTCTTGCTCTGGGCGAGTAGGCAGCAAGGCCTCGCGCTGGCTGATGTTTGAGGCTACAGCGCTATGCAACAGGCTGACACCCTTGGGCACGCCCGTGGTGCCGCCCGTGTACTGCAACATCGCTGGTGAGTTGGAGTCGGGCAATGGCAAGGAGTCGGCCAGCTCGGGGTGATCGCGCCAGCGCAGCAGCCGCCCGGTACGCAAGCCCGGATGACGGCCGTGGCGCGCGCCGCCGTCTGCGCCCGACCCGGGCGTGTCGTCGTTCCCCACGCAGTAAAGCAACGTAAACCCCTCGGCCACCTGCTCGACCACCGACTGCACGGCCTCGTCATAGATAATGCCGCGCGCCTGGGCGCTTTCCAGCACCTGGCGCAACTCGCTGGCCGTATAGGCCGAGTTCATCGGCACCACCTGCGCCCCCGCCGCCTGCACACCGAAAATGGCAATGGCCACGTCGATGGAGTTGGCCATTAACACCACCACCCGTTCGCCCGGCCCCAGGCCCGCCTCGCGCAGCTCTGCCGCCAGGCCGCTTACGCAGGCCGCATACTGCAGATAGCCAAGCTGCTCGTCGCCGCACACCAGCGCCACGTGATCGGGCGCGCGGCGCGCAGCGTCTTCCAGCATATGCACCACCGTGGGCCACACATGCGGCATAGGGTAATTTACCTGGCTCATGCGCCCTGCACCTTCACAACCACTGCCATGGCCGAGTCGCCCGCCGCGCAGCCCACAAACAAGCCGTAGCCGCCGCCGATAATGACCAGTTCCTCGATAAGCTCGATAACCCCGCGTATGCCCATGGGCGCCTGCGGATGCCCCCAGACCAAAGAGCAGCCGAAGCGGTTCATCTTGCCCGCATCAATGCCCAGCTCTTTGGACATGACCAGATCGTTAACAATAAACGGATTATGGGTTTTGACGGCGGCCAGATCGCTTGCCTTAAGGCCCGCTGCATCAAGCGCCCTGCGTGCCGCGGGCGCCGGCGCGGCCGGCATAAAGCCCGCCTTCACCCGAGCCTGCCCAAAAGACACCAGCCGAATATCAATCTTTGGGTCACGAGAAAGCTCGGCCGCCTTCTGGGGCGTTGTTACCACCATGCCCGCATTGCCGTCGGCCGGATGCGTCTGCCCGCCAAAGGTGACCGTGCCGCCTTCCATCACAGGCTTGAGCTTGGCCAGCCCCTCTGCCGACGTGGGGAAAATACCCTCGTCGCCCTGCAACACGCTTTGTTCCCGCCGGAAGCGCGCATCGGGCACGCTGAAGGGAAGATCCATAAAGCGCTTCAAGAACGCGCTATCGTCCTTAAGCGCCTCTTCATACTGCTGGTAGCGCACCAGCGTAAGCTCATTTTGCTGCTGCGTGGTCACACCATGTTCCGCCGCCACATTCTCGGCGGTCTTCAACATATTGGTGCCCGTGTTGGGATCACAATTGAAATTATCCAGCACCCAGTTCTCGTGCTCGCCGGTGCCGCCGGTGCCGCCGGGGCCGTCAGGGGCGGGGTAATAGATGTGCGGGCCGTTCGACACCCGGTCGGCCGCCACCGCCAGCGCCGCCGAGGCATCACCCTCGCGGATAGTGGAGGCCACCGATTGCAGCAGCCTGACGCCAGTGGCGCAGGCTTGGCTGATGGTGGGCCCGGTAAGGCTCTCGGACCCCAATTGCGCCGCAAGCCAAGGCAAGCCGTAAAACGCACCCTTCTGGGGCACCGACATACCCAGCGCGGCATGATCGAACATGCTTACGCTTAGATTACGCCGCTGCAACGCATCACGCGCCACGTGCGCCGCGAACTTAAGACTATGCAAGTGCGCAAAACTGCCCTGCCAGCGCACAAAAGGGGTGGACCAATAGGCCCCATAAGGGATGGCGATTTCTGTCATGGTGCTCCTTCCGTTGTGTCTTTATGCCTAAACCGGCAACTTGGCCGAAGCAACCATAGTATTGCGATGCATCAAATTTTTCTATAGCAAGTAGCTATCAAACACCTTGCGCGTTTACTCAAGGGCCCCGCCCAAAGCCAAAGACGCTCGCAATGTATCGTTGATTCGAGTTTGCCAGCCGTCGCCGCTGGCCCGCAGTGCGGCAAGCACATCTGCATCCAGGCGAATTTTGACAGCCTCTTTCGTAACAGCCTGCTTGCTGCCTAAGGGACGCCCACGTCGTCGCGCCGCAATCTGATCGGGCGTATGCACGTGAGCAAAATTTCCGGCTTTAGCCTCGACCAGCGAATCACGCAAGCCTGGCAAAGCTTGCCCCGCATCGGCCTCGATCGCCGCAGCTACTTTGTCTATATCAAGCGTCCTCAAGGTTTTCATGATTTCCTCCGCGCGTGTCTGATGTCTTGGATTGACGCAGTTTCGTGCGCAGCCTTTACATACACCATAATCAGTAATATCACGGCTTCAGCCTGCTTCCGGAATGAAAGAGTTTCCACGACAGTTCTAAGCAATTAATTGTACCCCCAAACAAATAAAAGAACAACGATAAACGCTGCATCTTCCCAGAGTACAAAAACTATTGCTTCCTGAAGCAAAGTTGAGGCATAAAGGTCTACATCAACATCTACGCATACAAATCGACTTTTCGATAGTCGGCGGACACAACCTCCGCAGGCCCAGTACCATCCTGGGGCCTACCCATCTACTTAGTTAAAGACGGCAGCCACGAGGCCACTTCCGGCACGAAGATGATAAGGACGACCAGGCCCATCGACATCAACATGTAAGGGATGACCGATTTGAATATTGTGGTTAAGGGAATGTCAGGCGCCACGCCTTTCATTACGTATACCAGCAGCCCAAACGGCGGCGACATCAGGCCAATTTCAATGGCCACCAGCATCATGATGCCCAATGCGATGGGGTCTTGGCCGACGCCAAGCGCCAGCGGCACAAAAAACGGCACCGTCAGAAGCATCATGCTGATCTGTTCCATGACGCAGCCCAGCAAAAGCAAGATCACCGCAAACAGGAACATCATTTCGATGCGAGAAAGCTCGAGCGAGACCATGTATTGCATCAAGCCGCCCCCGGCGCCCGAGATCGACAAGATCTGGGAAAAGGTGGTGGAGGCTGACACGATGAACATGATCATCGCGGTAAGCTTTGCGGTTTCCAGAAGACATTTCACAAATATCTTCAGTGTTAGGCGACGGTAGCAAATAGCCGCCACCAAGGAAGCCATGGCGCCCAGGGCTGCAGATTCGGTGGGTGTCGCCCAGCCAAACAGTATGCCGCCCACGACGCAGAAGAAAATACCGAAAAGGGGCAGTACTTTGATGACCAGGTCGCCAATGCGCTCTAGAAAGCTTTCTTCCACCAGTTCGGCATCGTCCGAGGGTGCTATGGTGGGGTCGACGATGCCTCGGAAAATGACATAGCCAAGATAGGCAGCAGCCAGCAACAAGCCGGGAATGATTCCGCCCACCAGCAAGGCGCCGATGGAAATGCCCCCCAGGCTGCCCAGCACCACCGCCAGGGTAGATGGCGGTATCAGCATGGCAATACCACCCACGCCAATAATGGGCCCAAGGGCAAAAGACACCCGGTAGCCCCGCTTGCGCATCTCGGGAAGCAGCGTGCTGCCAAGCATGGCAGTGTTGGCCACCGTGGAGCCGGATAGCGTCGCGAACATCGACCCGCCCACAATGGCGACGATGTTCAGCCTGCCCGGAATACGGTGTATGAGCCGCTCGATAACTTGCACCACTTGCTGCGCCAAGCCGGTATGGAACAGCACTTCGCCCATCAGTACGAACAGCGGGATGGGTATCAGCGCAAAGCTTCCGACCCCGGTGACCAGGTTATGAGAAAGCTGTACAACCCCGCTGCCGCCGCCCAAGAACAAATAAGCGCCGATCAGGTTGATCATGTACAGCGCCATGGCAACCGGCGCCGCCAGGACCATGAAGAATATAAGGCCACCCAACAGCAGAACCAGATACAGCACCCAATCCATCATGATTCCCCAATCGAAGCTGAAGCAATGTTCTGCGGCGGCTGGCCAGACACGAAATGACGAGCGAATTCAACTGCCAGAAGCGCCATGATGACCGGCGCCACTGATAGCACCCACCATTCGGGGAACACCACACTCTTGAAGACAATGTTGCCGGCCCGATACGACGCCAGGGCGTCGGCGATTCCGCCGATACTGATGATGACGCAAGTGGCAAACCCCAAGAGGTCAACCAGCTTCGAGACCACCACGGCGTGGCGTTCAGACAGCAGCCTGATGAACGCGTCCATTTTTACGTGGGCCCCTTCGCGCATGGCCCAGGGGACAGCGGCCATTACCGACACATAGAACAAGTATTCCGTTACCTCAAGCACCCACGATAAAGAGTGATGGAAAAGGTTTCGCCGTATCAAATCGAATGCTATTAAGCAGGCAATAGCGAACATGAGGAAGCCGGCGAACAGGCCCAAGAAATCAAGAACAGAATCGTATATTTTTACAATGGCTCGCATTACTGATGTTCCTATTGAATACGTACTCCCGCCGAAGCTCTGGCCGAGCCTTGGGGCAAAGCAAACGCTTCAACCCAAGGCTTGCCCAGCCTTCGTGAACCACCTGTCTTCAATCAATCAGCTCATGTACTCGCGCAGCTTGGCCGCGTTCTGCGGAGCCATCTTCTCGATTTCTTCCCAGCCACTCTCGTAAGCGGTGTCCAGGAAGACTTTCGAATCGGCATCACTAAGCTGTATTGCCTGTATACCGGCCTCGGCCTGCTTGTCTTTTGAAGCCTGGTTGGTTTTGGCCTCGGTGCTGTCAAGCCAGGTTTCCACCCAATCGGCAGCTTCCTGCAAGACCGCCCGCTGCTCGTCCGACAAACCCTTCCAGCGATTCAGGTTGACAAGAATTTCATTAGGGGCCGTGTAGAAACCCGGGTCCACCCGCTTGGCGGTAACGGGGAACAGCCCCAGCTCGTCGACACCCTGGATAGGCCAGCCGAAACCATCTACCACGCCCCTTTCCATGGCCGTGTAGATTTCAGAACCCTGCGTTTGAACCAGCGTGGCACCCAGGGCTGTGAAGAAAGCGCGGTAGTTGGGGGAAATTCGCAGGCGCAAACCGGTCAGGTCGGGCTTATCGAAGCTTTCGACGTTTTTATTGAAGTAGATGTGGAAAGGAATGGTTCCCTTGCCCCGGCCAAGCCAGTGGGAATTCATCTTGGCATTCATGATTTCGTTCATGAAATCGTATCCGCCGTTCTGCTTCAGCTCGGCAAAGGTAACGCGCTGCAGCTTGATAGTTGCCGATTCGGGCATCAAATTGCTGTAGTAGCCAGAGTTCGTATTCAACATGTCGAACACGCCGTTCTTCACAGCCTGCCCCATATCGAACACGTTCATTATCTGGGCGCCGCCGCCAAGATAGTTGATCTGGATGATGCCTTTACCGGTTTCATTGACCCGTTCCACAAAGCGCTCGAATTCCCTCGAGAACGCCGTGCCTTGGGTCCATGCGCTTACCGCCCTGATCCGCAGCTCTTGCGAACGCGCAATGCTGGGAAAAGCCAGTGCCGAAGTGCCGGCAGCGATGGTCTTGATGGCAGTGCGCCTATTGACGTTGAACTTACTCATTATTGTCTCCGAGAATAATAGTTACACCCGCAACGCCCTCTGAGCCGTTACCAGAGCGTTGCCATCGGGTGGGCCACAACAACTTTTCACCGAAAGGCCGAATTGCTTTTATATTGCTAACCGCGGGCCTTGACGCGAATCAGATAAAGAATCAAATAATCAAACCAAATCAAACTAATTCAATGGCCCGGTTGGGCTGTTTTACGATTGTCGGCATGGTCGTAGCCGGCGGAGTCAGGCGACTGCGAAGGCATTTGATCTGCCCATCGATCATCACCATGCTTACACCCGGCAGGTCGCCCAGCCGCACGCTTTCAAGCAGCGTTTTGCCTTCGCCGTTCATGGGCTTATCCATGAAGACGAAATCAGCCACGCGCCCGGGCTCGATCAAGCCGCAATCAAGCTCGCGGACCCTGGCCGTGTTTCCGGTGGCAAAGCAAAACACGATTTCGGGCGCAACATCGGCCAGGCTCGCCAACAGAGAGATCGTGCGCAGAATGCCCAAAGGCTGAGCGCCCGAACCCGTGGGCGCGTCGGTGCCCAAAATAACGCGGTGCAAACAGCTAAGTTCATGAGCGTGGCGAGCCGTAAGAATCGCGATTCTTTCGTTGCCGTTGTGAACGATCTCGAGCGCCTTGTCGCTACGCTCGCAAAGTTCGCACACCTGCTTGTACGGCAAGGAAGTATGGCCGCCGTTCACATGCCCGATCACATCGGCATCGGCCTCCAGCACCACGTCTTTGTCGATCAGCCCCGAACCGGGAATGGATTCTCCGCCTGTATGGATGGTGGTTTGTATTCCGTACTTCCGGCACCACTCGACCATCTGCCGGGCTTCGTATCCGGCCTTCACCGAACCCAGGCCGATTTCCCCGATCATGTTCACGCCTGCCGCAGCAAGGTCGCGAAAATCTTCCTCGACCATGCCTTTTTCGACAATGGGCGCGCCGGCATGCACCTTCACCCCGCTGGGACGAAAGTTCTTGAAGCCCTTTTGCGAGGTAATGGCCAAGGCCTTCACGCCTTCGATATCGGTGGGGCGACCCGGATAATGCAGTTCGCCCGCCGAGATCATGGTGGTGACCCCGCCGTTAAGGCAGGAATCGATCCATCCGATCTGGTTCTGCCTGGGGGTGAAGTCGCCGGCCACCGGATGAACGTGCGAATCGATCAGGCCCGGGGCCAGTGTGGTGCTATTACAGTCGATGACAAAATCGGCACTGTCAACGTCGAAATCCTTTTCAGTTCCTACCGCGACGATTCGCCCATCCTTGACGAAAACCGCGTCAGCATCGGAAATGGGATTTTCAATATCGCCCGTAAGAAGGGTGCCGATGTTCTTGATAACGACTGTCTGTTTCACAGGTTCGTTATTACTGGTAAACAACATAAAAATACCCCAGTGTTTTAAACCGCTGTTCAGGCTCACAGCATCCAGATATGGCCGCGAAACTTGCGGCCACGACACTACGCCGGAATGCTGGACAGCAACCTGTCCACTTCCGAACGCACCTCTTCCCACCTGAAGTTGCCCAGTGCCCGAGCACGGCACACGTGACGCGGGCCGTTGTAGAACATCTCGTACTGTGTGTGCCGGCTGGCAAACTCAGAGCCGATAAGGTCCCACGCCAGGCGCATCAGCTTGTACTTCTCCATGCTTTCCCCAATATCTTCAGACATCGAGAACTTCGTGTAGATGTCTTTGGTAACCGGGTTGTCCAGGAACCCCGCATCGGCGGGCAACTGGAAGTAATGGCTGCCCATCAACTGGCGGCAGTGGTTGATGAACTCGGGGTAGTACTCCATGGTGTAGGCCATGGTGGCGTACAAGGCCTGGCGGTCTTGCGCCACGTAGCCGCCCTCCCACTGCTCGGGGTTTGCCGTCTCGGCCATTACCATGGCGTCGACCATGGCCACCCGGGTCGCCAACAGGCCCAGCATGTCTCGAACCGCCGGAATGTCGATGATCTGGTTGGTGACCAGAACACGCTCGATAACACCCAACAGAAGACGCAGCTTTTCCAGATGGCGGATATGGGCCTGAACGTTGCCCAGCACGTGGGCGGGCGTGTCGTTGAAAATAGCCTTGGCCGCATCGGTGTGGTTGTGCGCGAACACGCGGTCCCAGGGCACCAGCACGTTATCGCAATACACCACCGCATCGGTCTCGTCGAAATTCACAGCCAGCGGGTTGTCGATTTCGGCTTGGCCCTGGCGCTCGAACGCACCCCGGGAAATAAGGGTAAGACCCTTGGTATCGACAGGCACCGCGCAAGCGACGGCATAGGCTTCCTGCCCTTTGGCAAGCGGCTGATAGTTGCCGAACAGAATCTCGTCCGCCAAAATAGCGCCCGTTGCCAGGATCTTGAAGCCCGAGATGACCACGCCTTCTTCGGTTTCCTCGACAACACGCAAGGCCGCATTTTGCGCCCAGGCCGAGCTAGGCGCCGACTTGTCCGAGGTGACCTTGTTCGGGTCGGCGCTTTTTGCGCCGGCCGGCGTCACCACCGCATAGGCGATATACAGGTCGTTCTCGCGAGCATATTGGTAGTACTTTTCGATGTTCTGAACATACCTGGGGCCCAGGCGCTCGAACACGCTGGGCATGCACGACATGCCTGTGATCCAGCCTGCCACGTGGTCTGGAGACCTTCCGAACAGACCGTACGAACACCGCGCCCAATTCAGATGCAGCGCATTGCGCTTTTCCAGGTCGGCGGTCGACTTGGGGCGCAGCCACATGGCGTTGTAATCGCGGCCATCTGTTTCGTCGCGAAACGTAAGTACATCTTTGTTCTCGGGTTTGCACACCTCGTCATACATGTCTGCCACCACCAGAGCGGCCTTCTTGTATGCAGGATGCCGGGTTACGTCTTCCACCCGCTCCGAACCTATGTAGATGTTGGCGCTGCGGCTGGCGATCTTCTCTAGATATTGCTGTCCGGTTCTCAACTCAGTGCTCCTGAACTACTTGAATAATTAGAAAAGCGAAGTAGGCGAAAAATGCGCTACCTGGTGGCTTACAACGCCGCCACCGCCTGAAACTCGATCATCAGCCCAGGGTCGGCAAAGTGGTTCACCTCGACGATGGTGCTGGTGGGAAGGTCTTCTTTGAAGAACTCCATTCGAGCCGCAACAATCTTCTTGAATTCACGGATGTCAGACGTGTAGACAACCAGCGAAACGATGTCTTTAAGGCTGGCGCCCGCTTCTTTCAGCACCGTTTCCATATTGCGAATGCACTGGCGGGTTTGCTCTTCCATGTCGCCGGGAGCCACCAGTTGGCCGCTCTCGTCGCGAGACAGTTGCCCCGACAAGAAAATGAGCGATTTCGGGTTGTCGATGCGAATGAAGTGGTTATAGATATTGCTGCGTACGTTCTTCAGGTTGCCCGGGTTGCCACGAGTAATGGTTGACATAAATCCCCCTTGAATCTACTAACGAATTTGGTTGACTAAATCGAGCTTCAGCTCGTCGATACTGCACGTAACCGTGTCCCCACTCTTAAGGAACAAAGCTTCAGAGTTTGGTTGGCCCACCGCCACGCCCCCTGGGGCGCCGGTTGAAAACATATCGCCCGGGTTCAATGGAACCAGTCGCGAAAAGTGCGCAAGAATTTTCGTGATCTTCCAGATCTGCTCGCTGGTATTGACCCGCATTCTTTCTTCGCCGTTCACGCTGCAGCTAACCCAGAGGTTGTATGGGTCTTTGATTTCGGCCATGCTGACTATGCATGGGCCCAAGGGACCGAAACCGGGTGCGTTCTTGGCGGTCCAGAAACGGGTGCCGCTTTGCACCTCTTTAAGCTGGGTTTCGCGGCAGGTAAGGTCGTTCAGCAGCGTAATGCCCAGCACGTGGCTTAGCGCTGCCTCTTCGGTGATGTTCATGCCGCCCTTGCCCAGCACAAATACAAGCTCGGGCTCGTAATCCAGCTGCGTAACGCTTTCAGGCTTGCTTATTTTGGCGCCGTGCCCCACCAGGCTGTCGTTGATCTTCACAAAGCCGGTGGGCTCGGTGGGCAGTTCCTTGATCAGGTTGGTGCGCTTCAGCTCTTCCAAATGGGTGGCGTAGTTCTTGCCCACACACAGCAGCTTGTTGCGGTACGAAATAGGCGGCTCGTAGCTGACGCTGTCGGCATCCAATGCCTTCACCAGCGACAGCGCGGCTGCATTGCCGGAAAGCTCTTTGTAGTATTTCTCGTAGCGCTGCACATTGTTAAAAATGTGCTCTACAATACCGCCCCAACGCGCTTCCACGCCTGATGTATCAAAGCTTTCGCCGGATAAGGCGCGCTCTACGTCTGCTATGGGGTACAGCTTGCCATTGCAGGCGAACGCCAGATCAGAACTGTTGGAAACCGGGTGGGTGTAACGTACTATTTTCATTGCCTACTCTCGTTATTGCGGTTTATTACGCGCATGCGGACATGCTTTTGGTTAAAGGGCCGTTGCCGGCAATTTCGCGGTATCCGCCTCGATAGAAAAGCAGCGGGTTCGATTCGGGCTCGGCGGTAAACTTCAGCACCCGGCCCAGCAAGATTGCGTGGTCCCCGGCATCAACCGTAGAAAAGTGCTCGCACTCGAAGGTGGCCAGCATGTGCTCCAGCACCGGCGCCTGGTACTCATTCAAGTAAAAATCAACATCGGCCCATTTATCGGTGTGCGCCCGCGCAAACTTGCTCGACAGCTGATGCTGGTTTTTCTTCAGCAAATTAATGGTGAAGTGCCGCGCATTCAGAAGGTCGCTGTAGCTGGCGATGTTTTTAGACAGGTTTACAGAAACCAACGGTGGGTCTAGCGATACCGAAGTAAATGAGTTCACCGTAATTCCCACCTTCAATCCTTCGGCATTGACAGCAGTAACCACTGCCACCCCGGTGGGGAACAGACCCAACGCATTGCGGAATTCCTTGGGCGTAAAGCTCATTTCTATGTTCCTAATAATCGTCGTTGCTATTTGCCTTTCGGCTTGCCGTGAATGGTGGCCAGGTAGCGCTGCAAGGTAAGCGCCTCGCGGCTGCTGTTGATAAGGCGCTCGATAATCGGCGCCAGCGTCTCTAGCTCTTCAGGCGTCAGCACACCGAACTGCACGTTGTTCACTTGCGAACGCACCCCCTGGATGTCGTCCAGCATCTTCTTGGAACGATCGGTAAGCGCCAGGCGAACCACGCGCTGGTCGTTCTCGTCTTTGGTCTTGACCAACAAGCCTTTGCGCTCGAGCATTCCCACCTCGGCCGTGATATACGATCCGCTTAGGTGAAGGTGCTCGGCCACGTCCTTAACCCGGGGCGCCTCATCATCAGAAAAATGCTTGATGTACAGCAGCACGCTGTACTGAGGCCCGCTAAGGCCGACCATGGCGGCGTAGCCATCACGAATTGACGTATGCACCGCCAAGAAGGGAAGCAGCGCGTTAACTAAACGCAGCCGTTGCTGTTCGCCCTGGACGGCGGGTGACAAATTCGTATCGGAAGAAATGTTCATAAAGTTACCGTTGCAAGTTACGTGTTAATAATACCTTTGTTCCAAAGCTATTTATACAAGCTTTTGGTAGGGGTTTTCCCGGGCTCAGGGTAACAAAGTCCCTTGGCCGAGGTGCTGAATGTGAATTATTGGGGCTGTATGTACTGGCGGGCGTCAACGGCGCCGGCAAAAGTTCAATCGGCGGGCATTTACTTACCCAAGCCGGCCTTACTTGGTACAACCCAGATGATTTTGCCAGGGCATTGGCGACCAGCTACGGGTTCACTCAAGAGCAAGCCAACATAGAAGCCTGGCAAGAGGGAGTGCGCCGCCTGCGTCAAGCCATAGCCACGCACCGCTCTTTCGCATTCGAGACAACGCTGGGCGGACAAAGCATCACGCAGTACCTGCTGCAAGCGTGCGATACGCATGACGTCATGATTCGGTATTGCGGGCTGCGCGACCCGCAGCTTCACCTTGATCGCATCAGGCTGCGTGTTCAAAATGGCGGGCATGACATCCCCGAGGCGAAGGTGCGGCAACGCTGGGGTTCTTCCTTAAGAAACTTGATTGTCCTGATGCCGTCCTTAGCGTGCTTGCGCGTATACGATAACAGTACCCAGTTTGAACAAGGGCAGGCAATAGGCGAGCCGAAATTGCTCTTGCAGATGCGGGCGGCCAAGCGCCTTCATCCTGCAACGCTCGCAGACGCTGCCGATACACCGGAATGGGCCAAGCCCGCGCTTGAAGCGGCATTTGAATTAGATTCCGGCCAGAGCTAAAAAACGCCCTGCGCAGGGTGTGGCGGCCGGGGCTGTATCCGACCGGAGGCGCTGTATCCGCCGACCGGTCTGTCTGGCCTACCGTTCTACAAACACCTCTTCCAGCGCACTGGCATCAAGTAGGTTCAACGCCCAGGCTTCAAGCTGTTCCGACGAGGCCTTATCGAGGCGCTGCTGTATAGAGCTGGGCAGCGGGCCAAACCGATGCGTGAGCAAATTGCGCACTATGGCTGCCTGGCCCTCGTGCAGCCCTTCTTTGAGCCCTTCCATCTTCCACTGATGCGTCCAGGAGCGCGAATGTTCGGTGAGCATGTCTTTGATCTCCAGCAAATCGTCGAACTTGGGAATATCGACATCGGGTAATGCCCGGGGCAGCAGCACGTGGTTCGTCCAGGCCGCGAATGCTCGGCGCAATATAGGGTCGGCCTTGGTGTAGTTATACACTTTCTGAATCAAATTTTGTACATCCTGAATGCCGCCGTTGTGTTCCAGGCGAAACAGCATTGCGGCCAGGTTGTCGTCGGGCAATTTACCCGCGTGGACAAGCGCACCTTCGTCCAGAAACACGTATTGCAAATGCGGCACATAGCCATGCAAGGCCGCGGGCACGGCGCTGATCAAGTCCGACACATCGAGCGCTGCAGTCCAGCGCGGAACGCCGCTATATATGACCATGGGCAATACCGCCGGAAGCGGCTGATTGCGCTTGATAAGCTTGCGCGCCAGCAATGCCTCATACAGCAGTCCAAGATACGTCAATATCCGTAGCGCCATATAAAAGTCGATTCTTGACTGATGTTCAATCATCAACAGCAGGAACAAATCGCTGCCATCGAGCCGACGCAACCGCCAGACGATATCGCCTTGGCGCTGCCGCAGTTCGTCGCTGATGTAATCAGTGGGCAACGCCTGCAAACTGCTCCAGTCGAAAAGGTCTAGCCAAGGCGCATCGACAATGCCCTGAAACAACGCCCGCACGACAGCGGGATTGCTGAACAGCAGGCGGTAGCTGGCATCATGTTTATTCACGCATCTGCTCCAAGTGTGAACG
>NZ_JBIQLE010000032.1:0-36040 GCF_044464525.1 Pusillimonas sp. | reverse complement strand
GCATTTCCATTCTCATCACACGCTCCAAAAGTTTTTACGTTGATGTAAATTTACATGAGGGTAAAAAATAAATCAACCAGTTTTTTATGGATGTGTAAAAAGAAATGAACCGTGGAAAAAGACGGCGGATCGGGGAGCCAATCCTGCAAGGCAATGCAGGACGGACAGGCGATAGAGTTGTGCCGCAAGCGCCTCGTGTGGGCGTCGTCACACGCCTCGTGAATCAGGACGGCGTCGCGTCGCTCTGCAACAACGGCCTCATGGCAATAAAGACTTTATTTGGATAGGGGCTTTCCCTAATACGGTTTTCCCCTTATAATTCTGGCACTGCATTAATCAAGTGTCGGCATTTTCATACAGCGCCTTGCTGTGTCATAGCAGTTGTCTGATTCCTCAGCACCCATGCCGAACACCATCGCTCCCTGACCTCCGAGCCTTTTGCCGTTTTTCTTTTTACGGCACATCCAGGTTGATTCGGTCGGCACGATGCTCCAATCAACCTGCGCTTCGGGCTCCCTATACTCCGCCCCGCGCTACATGTGTCGTTCATTCGGCAAAGGTATCTCATGTCTTTCGAAACCCTGGGTCTCGAACCCAAGCTGTTGTCTGCGCTTGTCAAAGCGGGCTTTACCGCCCCCACCCCCGTACAAGAAGCTTCCATTCCCAAAGCCCTGGAAGGCCACGACCTGATGGTCTCGGCGCAAACCGGCAGCGGCAAAACCGCCGCCTTCATGCTGCCTGCTTTGAACCGCATCGCCCGTGCGCCCGCCAACAAAGGCCGCGGTGTTCAGGTGCTGGTGCTTACCCCCACGCGTGAGCTGGCCATGCAAGTGGCTGAAGCCACCAAGTCGTACGGCGCACATATTCCTGACCTTCGCACGGCCGTCGTTGTGGGCGGCATGCCCTACGGCGCCCAGCTCAAACAGCTGTCGCGTCGCGTTGACGTACTGGTAGCCACACCTGGTCGTCTGATCGATCATTTGCAAGCTCGTCGCGTGAACTTGTCGACCGTCCAGACCCTGGTCCTGGACGAAGCCGACCGCATGCTTGACATGGGCTTCATTGAAGACATCGAAACCATTGTGGCGGCTACGCCTGCTGAACGGCAGACCTTGTTGTTCTCGGCCACGCTCGACGGCACCATTGCACGCCTAGCACGCGACATGCTCAAAGCGCCGCTGCGCATCGAGGTTTCGGGCCACAAACAACAGCACGACAACATCACGCAAAGCCTGCTTTACGCAGACGACGCCGGCCACAAAATGCGCCTGCTCGATCACTTGCTGCGCGATACGAATCTGGACCAAGCCATTGTGTTCACGTCCACCAAGCGTGGCGCCGACGACTTGGCCAACCGCCTGTCTGACCAAGGCTTTTCGGCAGCGTCTCTGCACGGTGACATGAACCAGCGTCAGCGCACCCGTACGTTGGGCCTGCTGCAAAAGCGCCGCTTGCAAGTACTGGTGGCTACCGACGTGGCGGCTCGCGGCATTGACGTTCAAGGCATCAGCCACGCCATCAACTACGATCTGCCCATGCAGCCGGAAGACTACACCCACCGTATTGGTCGTACTGGGCGTGCCGGCAATAGCGGCCTGGCGTTTACGCTGGCCACGCATTCCGAGCGTCATAAAATTCGCCGCATTGAGCACTTCATCGGGCAACCGATTCCAGCCAATGTGATCGAGGGCCTCGAGCCCACCAAGACCGCTCGTCCTACCTACACCGACCGCAAGGGTAACGGGAAAGGCGGCAAGAGCTTCAGCGGCCCACGTGGCGGCTTTGGCGGCAAACCTGCTCATGGTCGCAAGCCGGCCGGTACCTGGGGTGACAAGCCCGCTCACGGCAGCAAGCCTCGTTTTGAAGAGCGCTCCGAATTCGCAGGCAAATCTCGTTTCGAGGACAAGCCGGTGTACGACAGCCGAGCCAACAGCGACCGCCCTGCGCGCCGCTTTGACGACCGCGTCGTTTCCACCAGCCGCCCCTCGGGTTATGCCGAGCGCGATACCCGAAGCTTCAAAAGCGATGGCGACCGCAATGGCTTCCAACCCAAAGAAGCTCGAGGCGGCCATAAAGGCGCCGGCGATCGTACCGCTTACTCGGATCGTCCCGCTTCGGCCAAGCCCTATGCCGCACGTGCCGACAGGCCTGCGACCAGCCGCTCACCGGCGGCCCCCAAGGGCCGCTTCGGCGCCAGCGCACGCCCCAGCTTCAGCGGCAAGCCAGCCGGAAAAGGCAAAAGCGTACGCCAAACCGACTTTGCCTGATCGACTGCATTAGCCTAAGAGCCTTACGGCAAGTACTACCGGGCGTTCCCCTTGGAACTGCCCGGTTTTTTTTCGTTGTCAGGCCTGCGGCGGATGCAATATGCTCTGCAGCAAACCGCAGCCGCAGGTCGCGTTCCCATACACCCTATACTAGGGGTACCCGGTCGGGTCGCGGCAAAGCCAAACCCGGCAGTAAAATTCAAGTACGTTCCACATGAGACAACTCGCCAACCGCCCCATGCTTCTGGCCGCCCTGCTGGTCATTCCGTTGTGGATAATCTTGGGCAATTTTGTTGTGGCCCTTATGGTAGCGTTGCTCGTGGCCTTCTTGGTCTCGATGGTGCATTCACTACGCGTCCTCAAGAAGCATGAACGGCAAACGAAGGAACGTACCGACAGCCACTGATGCACGACAATCCATGAATACGGCACGAAACACCTCTGTTCCCGCAGGCCTGCCCCCCCTGGACGCCGACTCGGCCACCCACCTGAGCGCCATGCAAGACTATCTTGCCTACCGCATCCAGCACTCCGAGTCGGGCTTCATGCCCTTCGAAGAATGGATGCAGCATGCGCTGTACGCCCCCGGGCTCGGATACTACACAGCGGGCAGCACCAAGTTCGGCGGCGACCGCCCCGAAGGCGACTTCACCACCGGGCCCGAACTGACCCCTCTGTTCGGGCAATCGTTAGCCGGGCAGGTGGCGCAGATACTGTCCGCATCAGGCTCCAAAACCATACTCGAAGTGGGCGCCGGCACGGGCGCGCTGGCCGAAGCCTTGATCCGTGCGCTCAATCTGCTCGATATTCGCCCCCAATATCAGATATTGGAAGTATCCGCCGACCTGCGCGAGCGGCAGCGACAGCGGCTATCGGGCTTGCGTGCGAACGTCCAATGGCTCGATGGCCTTCCTGAAAACTTCAAAGGCTGCATCATCGCCAACGAAGTACTTGATGCCATGCCCGCCACGCTGTTTCGCTGGAACGAAACAGGGCGGGTGATGGAATTGGGCGTTGAGCTTGGCGACCAGGGCGCGCAGTTACCTGATTCCGAAGCAACGCAACGCTTCGTCCTGGCCGAACGGCCCGCCACAGAGCAGCTTCAAACCTTGGTGGCGCAACGCGTCCCCCCATTGCCGGGGTATCAGTCTGAGGTTAATGTGCAGGCCGAGGCCTGGGTGCGGCAACTGGGAACCTGGCTTAAGAAAGGGGCAGCTCTGCTGATCGACTACGGCTTTCCTCAGCGCGAGTTCTATCATCCACAGCGTGCTGAAGGCACCCTGATGTGCCATTTCCGTCACCACGCGCACGCAGACCCCCTGCTTTATCCCGGCCTGCAAGACATTACCGCCCACATAGATTTCACCGCCATGGCCGACGCCGCACTGGAAGGCGGCCTGGAAATTCTAGGCTACACTTCTCAGGCGCGTTTTCTCATGAATGCGGGCCTGATCGAACTGCTGACAGGGTTAGACCCTCATGATGCGGCAGGGTATGCCAAAGTGGTGGGGCCGGTGCAGAAGCTGCTGTCCGAAGCTGAAATGGGCGAGCTCTTCAAGGTCATGGCCGTGGGCCGTGGCCTGGATGTTCCTCTTATGGGGTTCCTGCACGGCGACCGGCGTGATCGGCTCTAGAGCGCGCGACAATCAATAAATTGAGCGATCCGGGGCCCTCTGGCCAGGCGTATGCCGCATCCGGGTGCCATACAATAATACGAAGCCGACCGCATTCGTGTCGGCACAGCAAAAAGTAGAACGGAGACAGGGAAGGACATGCACGATCGCAAAGGGATAGACGGCCGAGCATTCGGCATGCTGGTCGTGCTGTGCATGATCTGGGCATTTCAACAAATCGCCATCAAGGCAGCCGCCGTCGACGTCGCCCCCACTTTGCAGATCGCCATTCGCTCCGGCATAGCGGCCGTACTGGTGGCTTTGCTGATGGCCTGGCGCCGCGAACCCCTGGCCCTGGCCGACGGTTCCTGGAAGCCTGGCCTGCTGGTGGGTGCACTGTTCGGTCTTGAGTTCGTCTTTCTCGGAGAAGGCCTGCGCTACACCACCGCCTCGCACATGGCGGTGTTTTTATACACGGCCCCATTCTTCGCCGCCATCGGCCTGCATTGGCGCCTTCCCGAAGAAAAACTGGCGTTCGCCCAGTGGCTGGGCATTTTGGTGGCCTTCATCGGAATCGTCGTTGCCTTTGCGGGCCGGGACGCAGGCCAGGTCGTGCCCAATGCCAGCAACATGCTGCTGGGCGACTTCCTGGGCGTGTTGGCCGGAGCCGCTTGGGGCGCAACCACGGTCGTCGTACGCTGCACGCGCCTATCAAACACCTCTGCCAGCAAGACCTTGCTGTATCAATTGATAGGCGGCTTTGTCATCTTGCTTGCCGCAGCCGTTATATCAGGACAGATGAGCTTTCGTCCCACCGCGCTGGCCATCAGCAGCATCGCCTTTCAAAGCATTATTGTCGGCTTCATCAGCTTTTTGGCCTGGTTCTGGCTGCTGACCAAATACCTCGCCTCGCGCATCGGCGTGTTCTCGTTTATGACGCCACTGTTCGGTATTTTCTTCGGCGTCTGGCTGCTGGACGAGCCGCTGGACACCAGCTTCCTGATCGGCGCAGTACTGGTGGCCACGGGTATTGTGATGGTCAGCGGCTATATGTGGATGAAGCAGCTGCTGAGTCGGTATGTGTAGGGGCCTGCCTGGACAGACGTCGGATAGTTAAAAAAGTTGGTGCTGGAATCGGCTTGGTATCGCTATCCTTCCACAATATGGTTACGTAAAGTCATTTCGGGGTTCTCGAAAGCGCATTCCACGACATCGCCGGGCTTCAGAAATAGGGTTTCGGAGTCGGCGCTGCCCACAGCGACTCCGCCGGGCGCACCTGTGGAAATCATGTCACCTGGCATAAGTGGAACCAGTCGCGAGAAATGCTCAATGATCCGAGCCAGTCGCCATATCTGTTCATTGGTATTGACACGCATCCGTAGCTCTCCGTTTACTCGACAACTTACCCATATGTCGTAAGGATCGCGTACCTCGTCCATCGTGATTATGTAGGGGCCCATCGGTCCGAAGCCAGGAGCATTCTTGGCGGTCCAGAAGCGGGTTCCAGACGCAACCTCGCGCTTCTGGGTGTCGCGGCAGGTCAGGTCATTAAGCAACGTAATGCCCGCTACATACGACAATGCATCATCAGGCTTTACCTGATATGCGGGACGCCCAATGACAAACACCAACTCCGGCTCATAATCCAATCGGCTCACGGTGGGCGGACGGACCACTGATGCATCATGGCCGATGAAGCTTTCATTGATCTTAATGAACCCAGTCGGCTCGGAAGGCATTTCCCTGATGAGATCCGTTCGCTTAAGCTCTTCCAGATGTGCCCTATAATTTTTCCCGACACACAGTAACTTACCGGCGTCCGGGATGGGAGGTTGAAAAATGACATCCTCTACGCGGTAGCCGTCGCCCAGCTCGCGACACCCGGCAGCAGACAACGCCGCCAACGCGTCCGGCCCACGACTTAATAGCACTTTCATCGACGTCACTTCAATCGGGTGCAATCGACAGTCATTCACTACACCAACCACTGGTTTTTCGGGAAACGCGGGCAAACAAAAGGTGGCAAGCTTCAAGACATCTCCTCAAACCAATTTACGAAGTGTGTTATGGATTAAATATCCAGGACTATGGACTTGCTCTTGCAACGCGACACGCAGGGCAAGACCAATTCATTGGCCTCCTTCTCTGCATTAGTCAGATACGAGTCAAAGTGAGCAGGCGTGCCTTCAAGGACTTTAACCGCGCACCAGCCACATACTCCGTATTCACATTCACTCTTCATCTCAATACCTGCCTCCCGTAACGAGGCAAGCATAGTCTTGGTCTTCAGTACCCGAATCGTGCGGCCGGTGCTTTTCTGAATAACCGTAAACTCGCAGTCTCCGTCCGCTTGCTCAGGCGCTTGCGCTAGGGCAAAGTACTCAAAATGAAATCTGTCCAGTGCGTTTACCTGAGCACCATAATTACGTACGACTTCCATCATGCCGGTAGGCCCACAGCAATAAACTTGGCAGTTCGGTTCTCGACGGCCTAGCACTGTATCCAGGTCGAGTTGACCATCATGGCTGTCGTAATGGAGGCGTACGTCGTGAAACCCACACAAGTCAGATAGCCATGACTCGAACCCCAGGTCTTCGGGTGTTCGGCACATATGTATCAACCGCGCGCGAATATTCTGCCGGCGCAGCCTATACAGCATGGAAATGATGGGCGTGATGCCGATGCCTCCACTCAAAAATAGATAGGGGTCATCGCTCTGGACCAGCGGAAAATTATTGCGCGGGGACGAGATTCTTAATGACGAACCCACTTTCACTTGATCGAAGACCCAACTGCTTCCTCCTTGGCTCGTTGGAGAGAGCTTTATCGCCAGGTCATAAAGACCCTCGTGCTCACATGGACCCGTCAAGGAATAATGGCGCACTATATCTGGGCCGCACTTCAATGCCACATGCGCACCGGGCTCGTGTATCGGTAAAGAGTCATTCGTTGCCGAGATCAATCTCACATGCAAAATATCCGATGTAAGCCGCATGGCTTCGCACACAGAGACGTCAAACCAACGTTCTTCCGCTGGCGAAGTCTTGGTATCGGTTTCAAGAGTTTCGACAAGCATGGTTCACCTGTTAAGCATAGAGCCGGACACGGTCAGGGATCGTTCGTGGCCCATTCTCCGCCTGGTCTTCCCGAGATCAGTACGGTCGACCACCATGCCCCCTTTGTAAACCGATGAAATACGGTCGGGATCTCCCAGCACGCGAATGTCCGCCAAAGGATCGCCGTCCAGCACCAGAAGGTCAGCCCAGCGGCCGGGCTGCAAGCTTCCGACTTCGCCATCCCAACCGAATGCAAGTGCGTTGGTATATGTTCCAGCTGTAATCGCTTGCAGGGGCTTCATTCCCAAGAGCTCCACCATCAGCTCGAGCTCCCTGGCATGCCACTGCCCGTAGGGTGTCACGGCAAAACCGGATTCCGAACCAGCCATTAGTGGAATGCCTGCTTCCACTGCCCGAGTCTGCGTTTCCACCAATGAATCCAACTCACGCTTCTTGATTTCGATATAGTTGGGATCAACTCCAACATCCCGACCATGTTGAACAATGTTTGCCGTATACGTCAATGTAGGGCAAATCGATATCTGCTTATCCAACAAGAGACTGATGTCGCCTTTATCCATAAACGAGGCATGAATTACCCAATCCACCCCTGCCCGCGCTGCCGCAGCCACCGTCTTGGCATAGCGAGAGTGAATAGTGACTTTTCGGCCGAGGTCGTGCGCGGTCGAAACGACGCACTGCAATTCTTCATCAGAGAAGCATGGGCCCACATCCAGAGAGGAGTCCTGCGCCTGACTGTCGCCGCTAATCTTGATGAGATCGACACGATTCTTGACTTGTCTGCGCACCTCGCGTCGCATTTCGTCTGGCGTCGAACATAGGACACCCTCTGCAGATACCGGCATGCCTAGCCAACTTGGAAAATAATCGGCAAAGCCGCCGTCTGCAGATATATGGCGTCCTGCGGCGAAGATCCGCGGCCCCTCAAACATGCCATTGTTGACCGCATCTCGACACGACACCGCGACATTCCATGTTGACCCCGGGTCGCAAAAGGTGGTGACGCCACTTTTGAGAACCTTCCCAGCGTTCCAAACCGCTCGCACGGTGGCCCACTCCGCGCCCCCATAAATATCAACCTCCTCTGCCGACTTACCTTCGCCATACGAGATATGACAGTGTGCGTCGATCAGACCCGGGACAATTGTCTTGCCCGAAATGTCTTGCGTCTCGTCGGCTGGTTCATCGTGCTCCGGAGGGCGAACACCACCCTGCCAAATCGCCGCGATGCGGCCGCCTTCAATGCGGATCGTAGCGTTCTCAATAGGGGCGCTGCCGGTGCCGTCGATGAGCGTGCAGTTAGCCAACTCGATAATTCTTGACATCTCCCACTCCCGTCAGATCGATATTGAACAGATTCGCCGCGTTGCCAGCCACAATTTTGAATCGTTCCTCGGGCGTGAGGTCGCTTAAGATACGATCAATGTTCTGGGTGGTGTTCGGGTAAGGGCAAGGCGGGTGCGGAAAGTCGGAACCCCACATGATGCGATCCATGTTCATTTCGTTGCGGAGCTTCGCCATGAGCGGATCATTGATGATGCCCGCGTATATATTTTCGTCTACATAACGACTTGCCGGCTTTTTCTGCAAATGATCGAAGCCGGGAAAGGTCTGTATACGATTTAATCGATACTTCAGGATAGGCAACCAGGAAGCATCGTATTCCGATAGAAATATCTTCAGCTTTGGGAAGCGGTCGAAGATGCCGCCGAAGACAAATTCGTTCGCCAACGCGGGCTGAACTTCATAGAACAGGTCCAGGAAACTGGCAGGTATGTTCTCTCTTTCCTTTTCCCCGTGATAGGTGAACGGATCCCTCGCCTGGCCCGTGACTATATGCAAGGTAACCGGAAGGTCGGCCTCTTGCACTGCAGCCCAGAACTTATCGTATTTCCGGTCGCGATAAGGCGTTGCGCCATCAACAGGATTGGTGCCGATCATGATGGCGCGTGCTCCACGTTTGGCCACGCGGTCCAGCTCTTTTACGGCCCAATCCACATCCACGATCGGAATCATTGCAACGGCAAGCAAGCGCTTAAGGTCCTGGGAGCAATATTCCTGAATCCAATCGTTAAATACTTCCGCACACGCATTACGGGCTTCGCCGTCGGCCATTCGTGGTATCCAGAGCCCCCAAGTCGGATTCAGCACCTCTGCGTAGATGCCGTCTTTCTCCATCAGCTCCAAACGATAGACCGGGTCTGATCCTGCTTTGGCAAGATCATCGAGGCGGCGGTCTTTGCCGTCGTCCGAAACAAGCTCTTCAAGACAGGCTGCTTCGCCGGGGCGCCCTACGTAAAAGAAATTGCCCTCATGCCCCTCGAAGTTACTAACTCCGTGCGGCACCTTTTCGCCGAAGCGCTTACCTAATGCTTTCATCCAAAGATCCGTTGGCTCGAAAACGTGCGAGTCGGACGAAATAATGATGTCTTTTTCCATGTTCCCTCTGATTGGTGGTGATTGGTAAGTTCAAATATATACCTGTATGGTATGCCAGTCAAGCATTCTATTTGCGATGCAACAGGAAATCGAGAGCCGCGGCGTTGAAGTCTTCCGAGTCAAAATTCAGAATGCGGTGCGGTTTACCGGGGAAGATCCGCAGATCGGAACCTGGGATCAATGCATGCATGCGCTCCGAGTGACAGACCGGTGTTACAACGTCGTCCGTTCCCACAGCAATCCATGTGGGGCAGCGGATTCCGGATAAACGAGCTGCGGTATCGTGCGCGAGTATCGCCCTGTAATGCCCCGCAATTCCTGTACATGAAGGGCTTTCCTCCAGGGTCCAACGGCGGACCCTCTGAGCTATTTCCGACCTGATTTTGTCGTCATGCTTATTGATGAAGTTCGGCCCGAAGGCTGAGAATGCGCTGTACATTGCCCATAGCTCAGGAGTGGTCTCTTCGATGGTCTTGATCAATATTTCGTAGCGCAGGCGCATATAGGGCAGCGGCTGTTCGAAGCTTGAATAAAGTGATAGCGACAGCACACAGGCTGGCGCAGCCAGCGCCATTTCTTGAGCAATCGCACCGCCGAGGGAATATCCCCCGACGTGCGACTCCTCAATTCCCAATGCGCTTAACAATGCCAGCGCATCTTTTGCCATCTCTGCCGGGGTGTAGCCGTCAGCCGGCACGTCGCTACGGCCGATCCCGCGCAAGTCATAAACAGTGCAACGGAAGTGCTTGCTGAAAATGGGCACTTGCTCTTTGAAGGCTGTGTGCTCCATTGCGTTACCGGCAATAAGCAAGAGGTGCGGCCCTGTCCCTTCGGACTCATAATAGGTGCGCACCCCATTAGCAATAACGTAGGGCATATTTGCACCTCAACGACGAGTCATCGGAGCGATTTCGCGGTCCCAGGCATCCTGCCATTTCGCCCTGTTATCTACAATAGCCTGATCATCAAACCGGACAAGGCTGTCGAATTCCTCATCGGTAAGCGTGTACTTTGCATGTTCGGCTGTGATCTTGGCGGCACGGTTCACTGGTGTGATTTTCAGTTCGCGTGTCACATTTGCGATGATTTCCGGGCTCAAATAAAAGTCAATGAACTTTGCGGCGTCCGCAGGGTTCGGGCCATCTTGCACCAGAGCTATGATGTCCATGCTGGCTGGCGCCCCTTCACAGGGAATCACAAAGCGCGCGGGCACCCCTTCATCGATCATTTTGTAAGCAGCGCTGGACACCATCGGCACCGCCCATAGCTCCTGTTGTGCCAGCAAGCGTTGCTGGCCCGCGGAATCATCCACCACAGCGACGAGATTTCGGCCCAATGTTTTGACCTGCTCAAGGCCCGGTCTCACGTCTTGCTCGTTTCCGCCTGCCAGCTTGTTCATCATCAGAAGAAAAAAGCCGTTCATGTATTTGGGCGAAGACACACCCACCTTGTTTCTCAAGTCTTCTCGCCACAAGTCTTTCCAACAGGTGATATCTGTTTTGACTCTGTCCGTGCGGTACACGATTCCATAGGGATACAGCCACATCCCGGCGAACATTGAACGACCTTCGCTATCCTGCGGGATTCCGCCTTGGGGCAACGTGGCAAGTACTGGTATCTCGTTCTTATCCAGAGGGGCCAATAGGCCGTCCTGGTATGCCGTTATACCGTCTCCAGCAGTCAACATAACGAGATCTATCTTAGGCTGTGCACGCTGGGCCGAGATCATCTGCACGTTCGCGAGGGACACACCGGATATCACCTTGACCTTGACCCCCGTCTTCTTTTCGAACGGCTCAATAGCCTGTTCAACAATGGCTTTCCCCCAAGTTCCCCCCCAAGTAGCCAAAACGATTTCTCGGGAATTGGCGGCGCCCATGACTGATGCGAACAGCGCAGTCGCCAGCATAATTTTCTTAAGCTTCATGTCATCCTCCTTATATGTTGTAGACACATGGCATCTCGACATATATCATTGGGATACCATACACGCATACTGAACGCTATGAATATCTCTGTCAAGACTTCCACGGTTGAAATTACTCCATTCCAAAATACGGTGCGACGCCGTCGCTCCGTCTACTCGTATCTTGATCACCCAGTCCCCGCCGAAATTCTTGAACGGGCCCTCCAAGACGCGATGCTCGCACCCAATCACCATCGCACCCGCCCGTGGAGATTTTTCGTTATTCCGGGTAAGGCCCGACACAAATTGGTCGCCGCATACGAAGCAGCGGCGGCGCGCCTAGGTAAGGATGTGAAGCGCGCAATACAGCGCGCTCAAGATGCGCCCGTCAATGTTGTAGTCGCATGCGTTCCTGCTACGTCCAACCCGCGCGTACTGCTTAAAGAGGAAGCCTTTTCGACAGCGGCAGCAGTTCAAACCTTCTTGTTGTCGTTAGCGGATGCGGGAGTCGATAGCCTGATTACGACAGGTGACCTGGCCGAATCTGACGAAGTGGCGGCTTTGGTCGGGTTGAACGAGCCCGACTCTCATCTTATGGGTGTCATCAATGTCGGCTATCGCAATCCGGAACGCCCTGTTCCGCCGCGCCCCTCTTATGCAGCAGAACAGCTGATTCACTGGATCAGTGAAAACTGAGTTTCCAACCCACATGTCATGAAGGACTTAAAATGAGCGCCATCACCAGAGGGGATCCACCCAGCCTTGCCAATGTCAGACGAACCATCTATCACCACTATGTCCGCGTCGACCAGCCTTCTTCACTGATTTTTCTCTCTGGGCAGCTTTCACGTGACACTAAAGGTAACTTAGTCGGTGCGGGAGATATGGCAGAGCAAACCCGCCAATGCATTCGTAACATGCAAACGGTTCTTCAAGAGGCAGGAGGAACCCTGGAGGACATCGTATCAATCGTGGTCTATACGACGGATGTCAGGCAGTTCAAGGAAATTGTGGCGGCGCGAATGGAGTTCTTTAAGAAAAACTTACCGACAAGCACCATTGTGGAAGTCAACCACTTGGCCGATCCGGGCCTACTGATTGAATTCCAGGCAATCGCAGCGCTTTAAGAAGAGATGATGCGGCGCCGACGGCGCCGCCTACCCCGCGACCTTTCAGTAGTTGCGTTTAACTGCAGGCGAAGAGTTAGCAGTCTTATCCGAAGACGTGACACGCCGCTTCGGAGCGGTCGTGCGTTGCTTGCCCTGAGGTACGTTCCAGGAAGGAGCATGGAGTCGATTTTCGTACACAGTTATGGCTGCGCCAATCTGTTGCGACACCAACGCGACGAACTGCTCTTCGTCGCGTTGTTCGAGCGCTTTAATCATCTGCGTGTGAATGTCTAGAGTGGCGGCAGCCCGCTCGAAATCTTGCCAGTGGTAGTGCCGCACCATATAAGCCTTGTTCCGCAGCATCACCAAAACTTGCTCGAGCCACCGGTTACGCGTTGCAGCGCTAAGCACCGCGTGGAAGTCAGCCCTTACCTCGAGCATCTTGACGAGATCTCGTTGCTCTAATGCCTTGCCAAACAGCTTATTAATTTCTTTTAATTCTGAAATTTCCTGCGGCGCGATGTTGGCAACGATCTCGCGTGCGGCTGTGGACTCAAGTTGCTGACGCAAGGCATACAGCTTGCGCAAGTCTTCCAGACTAATATCTATGACAGTAGCCACCCCGCGAGGGCCGGGTTCGATAAAACCTCGTTCCAACAACCGCTTGACCGCCTCGCGAACCGGGGTACGGCTGACTCCAAAACGCGACACAAGTTCGCGTTCGGAAAGCTGATCACGCGGGCGCAATACCCCGGCCAGTATGTCGGTGACGATGCCATCAAAGACGCGATCGGATTCGGTCAATTTACTCATGATAGATACGCGGCCACTGTCGTGTCGTTGTCGTGCGATGTGCTGGAAAATAACACGCGCAAGTATATCTCGAAAGCCATTCTTCTCTTCCCTCATCATGGCACGGCATTGCTCCGAACTCGGAGAAAGCTCCAGGCTAACTGCCGTGCTGAACTTAGTATGTCAATAAATGAATCAGGCCCGCAAGCCAACGAATCGATCCATGCCCACTATCTTATCAACAACGACTACGCCGATAATGGCTAACACGACGAGCATGGCAGACACCGCAGACACGGTCGGGTCCAGATTAAATTCCATGTACTGATAGATCGCGATAGGCAAGGTTTTGGTATCTGGGCTGATCAGAAATATCGTTGCAGCAAAATCGTCAAACGACATCACGAAGGCGAATAAAGCGCCAGCGAACAGGCCAGGCCGAATCATGGGAATCGTGACATGCCAAAAGGCAGTCACCGGTCGGACTCTGAGCGACGCCGCTACCTCGTCTAGCTGTCGATCATAACGGCTAAGCGATGCGAGCACTGAGCGGAAGCTATATGGAAACGTGATGATCACGTGAGCCAAAACGATAGTCCACAACCCCCCGTAGAAATACCACCGGTTGAAGAACACCAGTAAAGCAAGCCCGGTCACCACGAGAGGCAACATAATAGGAGCCATCAGGAACGACTCCAATGCACGCGCGCCCGCACGCGGATACTTCCATAGGCCATATGCGCTAAGGGTACCCACAATCACGGATATCGGCGTCGATAGCGCAGCGACCTGCAAACTGGTGAAGAAGCTGTCGATGAATTCATTACGTGCGAATATATTCGCATACCATCGCATCGAGTAGCTCTGAGGCGGCAGGGTCGTATACGCATCGCCCCCAAACGAAAGCAGCATGACCAGCAATATGGGCAAGAACAGAAGGCCGAATGCCGACACTCTTAATATCCATACTCCGGAATAGGCCAACCAACGGCGGATGCGGTAGAGAGCGTTGTATTGACTATGCATAGCTCCTCCGATGAGAGAACTTCCCTGCCACGTATAAACAGGCAATCGTAAATAGCAGGGCCAACACGCTCAGCGCGGCGGCGACCGGCATGTTTTGAGCGAACATCGCCTGGTCATATATCACATTGGCAATCATGCGCACGCTACTTCCGCCAAGAATCAGGGGAGTGGCGAACGCGGTGCCTGCCAGCACAAAGGCCAACGTACCGGCGGCCAATACGCCCGGCATTAACAGCGGCAGAGTGACTCGAAGGAATGTAGTGACCTCGTCCGCTCCCAGATTCTTGGCGGCATCTTCTAGCGTGCGATCGTAGCGCCTGAAACTTCCGGCCAAAGTGAAAATCACAAAGGGCAGAACAAAGTACACCAACCCAATAGTTACCCCGACTTCATTGCGAATCATCGGGATAAAATCGTTCTCGGGTATCCAGCCCAATGCCTGCAGCACGCTGTTCAAGAGCCCGCTATTGCCCAGTACCAGTAATAGTGCATATAAGCGCACAATCAGGCTGGTCATGAACGGAACGGCGACTAGAATAATCAGTACCGACTGCACGCGTTTGGACGGAGTGCGCACGATCCAGTACGCTACTGGCATGCCAAGAGCCAGTGCGGCCAACGTCGATACGGCCGAGAGTCGAAATGTCGCCAGAATGGCTCCCATGTATAGCGGATCACTCAGCACGCGCGCATAGGTGCCCAAGCTCATTGAGCCCGACGGCGCCGCACCGAGCTTTCCTTCAGAGTACAAACTCCAGGCCAACAGGTCGACCAGCGCGGCACCGAATAAAACAAGAAACACTAGAGCAGGCGTAAGTAATAGCCACCAGTTCAGCGTCATAGCTGGGCGTCGTACTGCTAACTCAGGCGCCTGGCGTTTGGGGGTATTAAGTCGCGGCGGGCGCTGCACTCGGGAAGCAAGGATATTCATGGCTGCAACACCTTCACGGCTTCGGGCGCCCAGCGCATGAACACCTGTTGACCCACCACTATCGACGGACTACAGGGACCAGCTGGAAGCTTCGCCAAGAACTCCTGCGAACCCACCTTTGCACGCACCTCAGTAAACGATCCCATATAAGCTGTGCTGACGACTTGCCCCCGAAGGCCCACTGTGGAATCGCTGCCTGGGTCATCAGGCTCCGCGCCCTTCACCTCGATCAGCTCCGGACGAATTAGTAACCGAGCTGACGCACCGGATTTCATGCCGTTCTGCGCACCTCGGATCAGGACTTCGGGCCCGGAGCGGTATAACGACTGCCCCTCGGGGGTGTATCCAACATGCTCGACATCAATAACATTTGCATCCCCCACAAAATCGGCCACAAAAGAATCAGCAGGACGCAGATAGATATCGGACGGCGTACCCACCTGTCTGATGCCACCTTCCGCCATCACCACGATGCGATCCGACATGCCCAGCGCCTCTTCCTGATTATGCGTTACTGCTACAGCCGTCATCCCCAGGCGCCTCAGAAGGGCGACGAGCTCGACTCGCATTTCCGCGCGAAGCCTCGCATCCAGATTAGACATTGGCTCGTCAAGCAGCAAAAGCGAAGGGCGCATGGCTAAGGCCCTGGCAATAGCTACCCTTTGCTGTTGGCCGCCCGATAACTCATGCGGATAGCGGTCGCCCAAACCTTCAAGGCGAACCTGCGCTAATGCGTCGGCTACGATTTCTTCAATTTGAACGGCGGGAACTTTCTTCATCCGTGGCCCAAAGCTCAAGTTTCCAGCCACCGTCATGTGTGGAAATAAGCCGTAGTTTTGGAATACGAGCCCCACATCCCTCTGGTATGGCGGAACGGCCTCCATGGGTTTACCTTGGAGTGTGATGCTGCCCGCGCTGATTGGCATAAAACCTGCGATCGTTCGAAGCAACGATGTTTTCCCGCTGCCGCTGGGGCCAAGCAATGTGACAAATTCGCCTTCAGCTACGGTGAACGACGCTTGGGAAACCACTAAGTTCTTCCCATAGCGAATGTCCACCTCCCGCACCTCCAACACGGGTTTCGGTGTCTGCACGCTCATACACTGTCTCCATGAAAATAATCGTTTTATTTGGCATGCCAAACTAGGATACTTTCATGATTGATGCAGGCTGTCAACTATCGATTTTGCTTAGAAAAACTCATTTAAACTTCAATATCGATCAAGGTCTTACCTGCGACCTTTCCACCCTCAAGCATCTCGCGGGCCAGGTGGCCACGGGTATTGTGATGGTCAGCGGCTATATGTGGATGAAGCAGCTTGTGCAGCGATATGCACGGCCTACTCGCACTTGAGCGCTAATGGGGTTGTTCCGATAGCGCCGAGAAAATAAGCCCCGGCACCGGGCCGGCATCCGCCAAAGGCATGAATGCGATTTTGTGTGCTTCTTTCTTGGTAAGGCCCACGCCATGCAAGACCGACGCCATCATTTCCTCGACGTGGGTGTCGCTGCACGGCTCCATCAGCATGGTTTCAATACCGTAAAAAATAGAGCCAAGAATGACGTCGCGTATCGCTTGCGGGTTGTCTACAGAAAAACGACCCGTTGAAACGCCCAGCTCGACATCTCGCGTCAAGTAGGTGTCAAGGAGTTTTCCACGCACCGCCCTCGCCGAACCCACTCTGGTCAGGAAGCGGCCCCACACCGAGTACTGCCTTGCCATTCGTACGTACAAACGGGTTCCGGTCGTAACACGCACGGCCGGGTCGTCGAACTTGAGTACTTCGAGATCAACCACGCTAAGCACTTCATCGCTCATTTGGCTGGTTACGGCCACAAGCAACTCGCTGGTCGTACTGAAATAGTTGTAGAAGGTTCCACGAGCCACGCCGGCAGCCGCGATGAAGTCTTCGATCACCGGCAAATCGGGACCTTTCTCGGCAAACACCACCACTGCGCTGCGCATCAATCGTATGCGTGTTTTTTCCCGCCGCGCCAAACCGACCCTGGTGCGATGGTCTTCAGGCTTCGAATTTGGCTTGTCCATGTCCGTACCCAGAAAAGCCGCATTGTACCGTTCCCGTTTCGCAGCTTCCCGCGCCGCTATCTGCACCTACGGCAATAACGGTTTTACGCGGCTTTAGGTAGAAGCTTCGGAATAACGCCGAGTCGGGATAAACCCTAGATTTAACAATTTAGTATTGACGATAATGTCATTATGAATAAGATATCAACTTGACACTTAAGTCATTTAAGACGGCTGCCGATCCGGCAGCGCAAACCACATGTTGTAAAAACCAAGAAGGAGCAGGAGATGAGCAGCAAGGACAACCCTGTCTACGATGTCCTACAAGTGGGGTACGGCCCGGTAAGCGAAGTCCTGGCGATTGCCCTGGCCAGGAACGGGCATTCCGTCGCCATCTTCGAACAATGGACGGAACGCTACGCCTTGCCTCGCGCTGTGTGCATCGATCACGAAATGTTCCGCATGCTTTCAGGCTTGGGCATGCGCGACCAGCTACCCACCGTCAGCCATCCAGCCCCGCCCTATCGCTGGTTCAACGCCGACTGGAAGGAATTGCTGCACATTGATTGGTCCGCCGAAGCCATTTCCGGAGGCACCGAAGTCAACTTCGTCCATCAGCCGACGCTTGAATGCATGTTCGACGCCAAGGTAAGGGAATTTCCCCAAATCGACCTGAAACTGGGCTGGAAAGTCACCGCCACCCGCCAGACGCCCGAGTACGCGGAGCTCGAGGCTTGCAACACCGCAACTGGTGAAACCCGCAAGGCGCGAGGCAAATACCTGATCGGCGTCGACGGAGCAAATAGCATCGTCAGGCAAAGCATCGGCTCCTCGCAAGAAGACCGTGGCTTCGAAGCCGACTGGCTCGTCATCGACATTCTGCCCCACGAGGGAGTGGAGCTGGACATCCCGCCGGCTGCACAGTACTGCAATCCCGGCCGTCCCACCACCATCGTTCCGGCCGGCATCAAAAACGGACGCTACTACCGGCGCTGGGAATTCATGCGCATGCCAGGTGAATCTCTTGACCATCTCGAGAGCGTCGACACCGCCTGGAAGCTCCTTGAGCCTTGGGTAAAACCCGAGCAGGCAACCATCATCCGGCACAAGGTGTACAACTTCCGCTCATTGGTGGCCGATAAATGGCGCGACGGCCGTGTCCTGATCGCGGGCGACGCCGCCCATGTCATGCCGCCCTTCATGGGGCAGGGCATGTGCGCCGGCTTCCGCGACAACTGGAACCTGGCCTGGAAGCTCGACCTTATCCTGAAGGGCCGGGCCGACGACAGCCTGTTGGATACCTATCAAGTTGAACGGCGGCCTCATGCGCGCGACCTCATTGACCTGTCGATGTACCTGGGAAAGATCATATGTATTTCCGACCCTGAAGTTGCCGCTGCGCGAGACCACGCGTTCATCGACGGCACCGCCACGCCGCCGCCTCCCTTCCCATCCCTGGCGCACGGAATCATCCACCGCAACAGCAGTGGCGAAGTCATTGCGCCGGCCGGAGCCCTCTGTCCCCATGGCACGGTGCTTTACAACGGCCAACGCGGCAGGTTCGACGACCTGGTCGGACTAGGCTTTGTGCTTGTTCTGCGCAACGCCGAGGCTCAGCAAACCCTGACCGAAAAGAACCTTGCCTTACTTCATCAATTGAACGGGCACGTCGTCCATATGGCGGCCAACGAAGACGGTCCGGGGTCAGTTGTCGATCTCGACAACAAATTCACTCCTTTCATGGACGAACACGGCCTTGTCGCCATGCTCGTGCGACCGGATTTCTTCATGTATGGCGGCGCAAGAAAGCCCGACGAAATTCCTGCGTTGCTCGTTCAATTGGCCGACGACCTGCGCAAACATGGGGTCGCCATCGAGCCGGGTGTTGTTACAGAGGGGAATAAAGCAGCATCCGCACACTAAGACCGCCAATACGGCGACAGGCATAACCCAGACACGCCGACGTACCACCTGCAAGCGTCACAAGCGTCGGCGCCAACCAGACCAAAGAGAGAGAGACATGAAAAACAAAAGCCATCCCATCCCCACAAAAAATACGCCCGATGCCACACGCCGACGCGTTCTGAAGGCCTCGCTACAGGCGTCGGCCCTGGCCACCCTTGGATTCTCCGGCCTCATGCCCGCCGTCGCTGCCTCGACAGGGCGAAAGATCAAGGTCGGCTATGTCACCCCCCTTACCGGCCCGCTAGCCGGTTTCGGAGAGGTAGACCGTTTCGTGCTCGACCAATTGCAAGCCACTTTTGCAAAAGGCATTGCACTAAACGGCAAGCAGCATGCCATCGAAGTAGTGGTCAAAGACAGCCAGTCCAATCCCAACCGAGCCTCCGAAGTGGCAGCAGAGTTGATCTTGCGTGACGAGATAGACCTTATGGTCGTGGGATCGACACCTGAAAACTCCAACCCGGTTTCTGACCAATGCGAACTGAACGAAATCCCGTGCATTTCTTCGACCACGCCCTGGCAGCCATGGTTCTTTACCCGGGGCGGCGACCCCAAGACCGGATTCGACTGGACATACCATTATTTCTGGGGCCTTGAAGACGTCATCGCAAATTTCACGAATATGTGGAAGGCCATACCCACCAACAAGGTGGTGGGTGTGCTGTTTGCCAATGACGCCGATGGAAACGCCTGGGGAGATCCCCAACATGGACTGACGCCCGCCTTGAAAGAGATGGGTTATACAGTCGTCGATCCGGGACGCTACCAAAGCGGGCAGTCCAACTTCAGTTCGCTTATCGCCCAATACAAAAAAGAAGGGGTCGAGATCATTGCCGGCGTACCCACGCCGCCCGATTTCCAAAACTTCTGGACCCAAGCCAACCAGCAAGGTTTCAAACCCAAGATTCTTACTGTGGGCAAGGCCTTGGCGTTTCCCTCGTCGGCCGAAGCGCTGGGGCCCATAGCCGAAGGCGTTACCCAGGAATGCTGGTGGAGCCCCAACCGCCCCTACTCCTCGTCCCTGAGCGGGCAGTCTGCTCAGCAACTGGCGGATGCATACGAAAGCACGACGGGCAAGCAATGGACTCAGCCGCTAGGCTATGCCCACTCGTTGTTTGAAGTAGCGCTTGACGTTCTTGCTCGCAGCCAGGATATCGACGACAAGGCGTCCATCCGCGACGCCATCCCCGCCACACGGCTGGACACAGTTATCGGCCACGTCGCTTGGGGCGAGGGCCCAGTGAAGAATGTGGCCAAGACGCCCCTGGTGGGAGGGCAGTGGGTAAAAGGAGAGCGCCACCCCTTCGAACTACTTGTTGTGAACAACGAGACCGCTCCCGATATTCCCGTCCAGGCCAAGATGATTTCCATTCCGGCTTGAGGCCGCCAACGCGGCAAATCGATTGACGTTCCAGGTAGCGGCTGCAGCCGCACCTGGAACGCATCGCCCATGGACAATCAATCAAGGCGGCATCCATGACAGTGCTGTTGTCAGTGCAACATCTATCCAAATCGTTCGGTTCGGTAAAGGTAACCAACAATCTCAGCTTCGATCTTCAACGGGGCGAGACACTGGGTATTCTCGGCCCGAACGGCGCCGGAAAAACCACACTATTCAACCTTATCAGCGGGGATTTGGCCTGCGACTCTGGCCAAATCCTGCTCAAGGACCAGGACATCACCCAGTTGCCCGCGTATAAGCGTTGCGCCGCCGGCATCGGGCGCTCGTACCAGGTCGCACAACCTTTCGGCGGCATGACAGTATTTGAAAACCTCGTCGTTGCAGCCATGTTTGGCGCAGGCCGGCAGCGCCGGCAGGCGCACGACTCTAGCGTGGAAATACTTCGGCGCACAGCCTTGCTGCCAAAAGCCAATCAGCTTGCAGGCAGCCTGACCCTACTCGATCGCAAGCGGCTCGAGCTGGCGCGGGCCCTTGCCACCCAGCCCGAGGTATTGCTGCTGGACGAAATAGCCGGCGGCCTGACCGAGAAAGAAGCTGACCAACTGGTGGAAATGATTGAAGAAATACGCGGCGAAGGCGTATCGATCATCTGGATTGAACACGTCATTCATGCCTTGGTCTCCGTCGCTACCCGCCTGCTCGTCATCGATTTCGGCAGCAAGCTGGCCGAAGGCCCCCCGCGCGAAGTCATGCAAAGCCCCGACGTGCAGCGCATCTACATGGGAGTCGAGGCTCAGCATGCTTGAAGCACACAACCTTTGCGTCTTCTACGGAGACTTCCAGGCGCTTTTCGGCGTCGACTTCAAGATCGAAGCCGGACAAACCGTGTCCATCATCGGTGCGAACGGAGCCGGGAAATCCACATTTCTTAAAACCCTCTGTGGCCAGTTGCAGCCAAGAGAAGGCTCCATCGTATTCGAGGCAGACTCGATCATCGGTCGGGCTCCCAGCACAATCGCCGGCCTTGGCATCTCGATGGTGCCCGAAGGCCGACGGCTATTTCCCAGCCTGACCGTTGAAGAAAACATCCTCTCGGGCGAGTTCTCGGGCCGCAAAGGACCGTGGAACCTGAAGCGGATATACGAACTGTTTCCTGCCTTGCACGCCCATCGCGACGCGCCGGCCACGACGCTTTCGGGCGGGCAGCAGCAGATGGCCGCAATCGGCCGCGCGCTGATGGCCAACCCTCGCCTGTTGATCTGCGACGAAATCTCGCTTGGGCTGGCGCCGGCGATCATCCGGGACATCTACGCCGGCCTGCCGCAAATGCTGCACGAAGGCGTGGCCCTGATCATTGTCGAGCAAGACGTCAACACTGCCTTGAGAGTTTCCGACTACGTGTACTGCCTGATGCACGGAAAAGTATCGCTACAGGGGAAACCCGCCGTACTGACCAAGGAAGCCATCTCCGACGCATATTTCGGCATTCAACAAGGAAACACATAATGGACTGGATTGCCGTCCTCGTACATGGCGCCGTAACGGGCGGGGGTTATGCTCTGTTTGCCATCGGGCTTTCCCTGGCCTACGGGGTCATGAGACTGGTCAACATCGCCCACGGCGACTTCATCGTGCTGGCCGCCTACATCGCGCTTGTCATCACAGTAACACTGGGAATACACCCGCTGTTGGCGCTTCCCCTGGTAACGGCAATTATGTTCGGACTGGGCTATCTGCTTCAACGCACAGTACTCAACCGCGTGCTGGGCCCTGACATCCTGCCGCCGCTGCTGGTCACCTTCGGGCTAGCCATCATTTTGCAGAACGGCCTGCTCGAGGTCTTCACCGCCGACTCCCGGGTGCTGTCTGTCGGAACTCTGGCAACCGACAGCGTCCGGTTAAGCGAGGGCCTCGCCGTCGGTCTGCTTCCGCTGTCCATCTTCCTGACTGCAATCGCCTGCACAATAGGTTTGTCGTGGCTGTTTCGACGCACCCGCCTGGGCATGGCGTTTCGAGCCACCTCGGACGATCCGCCCACCGCGCAACTAGTGGGCATCCGGGACAAACACGTGTACGCCCTGGCCATGGGCATTGCCTTTGCCGTCATGGCCATAGGCGGCGTATTCATGGGCATGCGGGCTTCTTTCACGCCCGACCTCGGGCCCAGCTATCTGATCTATTCCTTCGAGGCGGTCGTCATCGGCGGCGTGGGTTCCATCTGGGGCACACTGGCCGGCGCTATCTTGCTGGGCATCGCTCAAGGCGTGGGGTATTCATTTGGCCCTGGATGGGGAATACTCACCGGCCACATTGTGTTTTTGCTAGTGCTGCTGTTCAAACCCGCCGGACTGTTTTCAAGGAGCCAGCCATGACACCTACTTCCGATTATGTCGTGTCCCTGAGCACCCGCGCCAGCCGGGTCGGCTTGCTCGTCGCCCTCGCAGGCTGCGTGATTCTCTTCACGATGCCGTTTTGGGCGGCTTCCAGCACCATGCGACTGATGATCGAAATGCTGTGCTTCTTGGTGCTGGCGCAGATGTGGAATCTACTGGCAGGATACGGCGGCATGATCTCCATAGGCCAGCAGGCCTTCGTCGGTATCGGCGCATATGGCTTGTTCATGTGTGCGAATCATTTGGGCGTAAATCCGTTCGCGGCGGTGCTGCTTGGCGGCCTCGTTGCCGCTGCCCTGTCACTTCCGGTCGCCGCCCTCACCTTCCGGCTCAAGGGCGGCTACTTTGCCGTGGGAACCTGGGTCGTGGCCGAAGTCTGCCGGCTTGCCGTTTCCAACGTGCAGTTGTTGGGAGGCGGCTCGGGCCAAAGCCTGACCGCCATGCGCGGCATTCCGAAAATGTTTCGAGAATCCACGACGTTCTGGCTGACGGCCGCCATCGCGGTCGGCATGCTCGCTCTCACTTACTGGGTGCTGCGCTCTCGCTTTGGCATGGCGCTGACAGCAATCCGCGACAGCGAAGCAGCCTCTAAAAGCCAAGGCATCCATGTGCAGAAAATCAAGCTGTACGTTTTCGTGCTGGCCGCGTTCGGGTCGGGCTTGGTGGGCGCCCTGTACTACCTGAACGCCTTGCGTATTTCTCCTGCATCGGCGTTCGACTTGAACTGGGTGGTCATAGCCATCTTCATCGTAGTCATCGGCGGCATCGGCACACTGGAAGGCCCCATTATCGGTACGCTTGTGTACTTCGGCCTGCGCGAGCTACTTGCCGACTACGGAAGCTGGTACCTGATGGCCCTGGGCCTGTGCGCCGTAATCATCATGATCAAATGGCCCAAGGGCATCTGGGGCGCCATACAGCAACGCTACGACCTGCGCTTCTTTCCTGTCCAGCGGCGTGTGCGGCTACTAAAGTAATCACGGTTAGCATCGAGGCGGTCTTGATTCAATTGACACCCGCCCGATGCTTTCGACCCGGGCTCCTTCTCGAACCTTCTAGGCTTCAATATCGATCAAGATCTTCCCCGCCACCTTCCCGCCCTCGAGCATCTCGTGGGCCTGGCTGATATTGGATAAGGGCACCGTCTTGCCGATCAAGGGAGACAAGCTTCCGTTGTTGAGGAACGATACCGCCGACCTTGCCCCCGCCATGGTTCCCAGGCTGTAGCCCATGATGTTCAACTGCTTGATGATCATGATGACGGCGTCTGTACTAAGCGTTTGCCCGGTAGTAAGCCCGGCATTGACGATACGGGCGCCGGCGCCGGCCAACAACATCGAACGTTCCCAGGTTGCCGCCCCGGTGTGCTCGATAACGACCGACGCGCCCACCCCATTGGTGGCCTCCATCACCTGGCCGACAATATCGTCCTTGTGATGATCCAGCACAAGCCCCGAGGTTCTGCTTTTCAGGATATCCAGCTTTCCGGGGCTGCCGGCGGTGGTGATGACTTTTGCATTGACCAGCTTGGCGATATCCACCGCCGCGCTGCCCACTCCGCTGGTGCCCGCCCAGATAAACACCGTGTCTTCGGGCGTAACCTTGGCCCGGTTGATCATCATTTCCCAGGCGGTAATGTAGGTGTTGGCAAAACACGCCGCAGACTCAGCGCTAACCGAAGGGTCAAGCTGAATGGCCTGGCTTTCGGCCACCTTGGCAAACTGTGCGTAAGAGCCGTTCGCAATATCCACATTCATGCAGAACTGCGGGCGCTGGCCCCGGCAGGCGTGGCAATGCCCGCATGCGAATTGCGGGTTTGCAACAATGCGGTCGCCAACCGAGAACTGGGTAACGTCTTTGCCCACCTCGACCACCTCACCGGAAAAATCCACCCCCAATATCGCGGGCAGATCAATCTGGAACGTATCGTCGGATAGGCCCTTGCGTATCCATACGTCGCGGTGGTTGGCCGAAGTACGCACCTGTCGGATTATCAAATCGGTGGGCCCGGGGGTGGGCTCGGGCACATTGTCTTCAACCGTGAACACGTCGGGGCCGCCATGTTTATAGATTCTTGCTGCTCGCATTGCGACACACTCCTTTATTGCTTAATTCAAAAACGCGGGCGACACCAACCCCTCCGCCCGCGCCACAGGCGGCGGCGGTGAATATAAAGTGCCGTTTAGTTATTTGCCGCCCGCAACGTCCAGTTGAACAAGCTTTTGCAGGCGGCGCTGACGACGGTTAAGGCAGCCGCACCGTGACTTCGATTTCGATTAGTGCGCCGGGAATCGCCAAGCCGGTCACGCCAAGAATGGTCTGAGCCGGGTGTTCGGTGCTTTGCTGCACTTCTTCGATGGCAGCCGTAATCACCTGGAACTCGGTTGGATGCAAGGTATAGATGGTGCGGCGCACGACGTGTTCCCACGATGCCCCGACCTCTTTGAGCGCGATTTCGACATTACGCATCGCCGCCTTGGTCTGTTCGCCAAGATCATCGCCGCCGATAAGGGCGAAATCAGGGGCGCATGCCAGCTGGCCGGCAATGTAGGCAATGGTGCCGGGCTCGCTTACCGTAATGTGGCTGAACCCCGGGGCGGGATGCAGTGCCGACGGATTGATCAATTTACGTGCCATGAAATTCTCCTTATGTGGAAGCAATTTAAATAAAATTATTGGCAATGACTCGCCGTTTGGGCAGTGTCGCTAGTAAGGTAGCAAGCGGCATAGATGCTGTCCACCATGCCCAGGCCGCCGGGAAACTCTCCGGCCAATTCGCCCTCGCGCACCACAAGCACGCGATCCGAACATCCGGCAACCTCGTCAATATCCGAAGAAACATACAAAACAGCCGTGCCTTGCGCAGCCACCTTGCGTATCAGCTCGACCAGGTCGCGCCGCGTCATCTCGTCCACACCCTCGGTGGGCTCGTGCAGCAACAGCACTTTGGGGCGATCCTCTAGCACACGCGCCAACAGCACTTTTTGCTGATTCCCGCCGCTTAACGTGGAAATGGCCACGTCGGCCTGCGCCGCCTTGATCTGGAACGTAGCGCAAACCTGCGTGGCCCAGGCCAGTTCACGCCGTTTGGACAACAGGCGCGCCCTTGTATGGCTTGAGCGGACCAAAGGCGAGAGGTTCTCTCGGACGCTGGCTTGAAGCAACACCCCCTGCGCCAGGCGTTCGGCCGGAACCAGCCCTATGCCGCGACGGCGGCTTTCATGCACGCCTTTCAATGAAACCGGCTTGCCGGAAAGGCTTACCCGGGCACTGCCGCGCTGTGCTGCCCCGGCAAGCAAATAAGGCAGCTCTTCGTGGCCTGCGCCAGGCGCACCGGTAAGGCCGACAATTTCACCTGCGCAAAGCGCTATCTCTTGATCGCACTTGAAACGCTCGCCTTCAATATGGCCGGCCGTCAGCACAGCCGGGGTTCGCAGCGTCGAGACCGTCGCTTTATGGGTATTGCGTGAGCCGGTAACGCGGCGTCCGCTGGCCAACTCCAGCAAAGCCTCTTCGCTGGTATCGGCCACGTTCACAATGCCGGCCACTCGGCCGTTCATCAGCACAGTCGCCCGATCGGCAGCGCGCAAGACCTCACTCATGTGATGCGTCACGATCAGCACCCCGCCGCCCTGTTTGGCCACCAGCCCCGCCGTGGCCAGCACCTTGTCGGCATCGCGGCCCCTAAGCCTTGCTGTGGCCTCGTCCAGAACAAGCAGATCGAGTGCGCCGGAGCTTGTCGCCCGCTTCAGGGCCCTGGCGATCGCCACAATGGCCTGATTCGCCGGAGATAGATTGCGCAGCATCGCTGAACTTGAGAAGCCTGCATCCAACGACTGAAGGATGGGTTCGACAATACGGCGTTCGGCGGCCCAATCGATCCGTGCAAAAGCCCCCGACTGATACCCCGGCCATGCAGCAGTTTTCCAGCACCGTGGCATCAAAGCAAAGCCCCAGGTCTTGGTGCACAACACCGATCTGCGCGGGCCGGCCATTTAGGCCCTTGACCGACACTGTTCCAGCGTCGGGGGCCAGCACGCCGCTGATGATCTTCACCATGGTCGACTTGCCCGACCCGTTATGGCCCAGCAAGGCATGGACTTCGCCTCGCAGAATTTCCAGCGAAACCTCTTGCAGGGCAACGGTGCGGCCAAATTTCTTTTCAACTTGGCTTGCCTCGAGTACGGTGCAAGGGGCTTGCGGGGAATTAGGCCCGTTTTGCATTACTTCAGGCCCCACAGCTTAAGGAAGCCCTCTTTATAGTCATCGCCGAACAATGCCAGCGACAAGGCCTTGGATGAGGAGGTGTCGATGTCCTTGAGATCATTTGTGCCAATGTAGCGAATCGGGGCAATGGGGTGCGCCGGCTCCATGCCAAGCATGCCGCGCATCGCCTGGTCAACCACGGCCCAGCCTATCCACTCATGGTCTTCGGCCGTATTCACCGCATAAATATCACCCGCCTTGACCAGCGCCTGTGCCGCAGGCGTGCCGTTGAATGACGCAATGTGCACCCTGCCCGTCGCCCCTGCCTGCTGGATGCCCGCAGCCGCGAAAATGCCCATGTCGCTGTAGATAGGCAAAAGATAGTTCACCTGGGGATGGCTGCGCACCGTCGTGGCGGCCAGGCTGGTAAGCGCGGTCGACCATTGCTCTAGGGGCGTATCCGTCACTTGCACGATGGAGCAGCCCGGGCACCGCTCCAGTACATCCTTCATGCCCTTGACGATAGTGGGGGAAGCCGAGACCTCGGACGTGTTCATGATAACGACCTGTGCCTTGCCGTCGGTATTCACTACAGCGGCCGCAGCCGACAACTGGCCGCTCAGGAAAGAATCCGGCGCGACATTGCCGAAGGTGTTCGGGTCGGAACCCTGGCCGGGCACACCCACGACCGGAGGCGAGTTAATAGCCTCAACCGTGGGAATGCCTTTATCTTTTGCGGCCTTGATCTGGTTGGCAATGATCTTGACGACGTTCCCGTCGTTCACGATGGCATCGGCGCCGGTGTTGATCGCCTCTTGAAAACCCTGCTGCATCCGTACGGGCGAGCTCTTGGCATCGAATACCGTGGTCTTGAGGCCTGCCTGTGCCGCTGCCTCTTGCACGGAGTCGGCCACGTCCTTGATGGCGCCGATGCGGCCGTCGATCATCTGGATGGAAATCGTCTTGCCCTTCAGCTTCGAAGCATCCAGAGGCGGCCCGGGCGGCGTGAACTCCGGCTTGACGGAATTGTCGGCAATGAACTGCCGCATTTCATTGACGAAGTCGGAGGACTCGGCCATTGCGCCGCCCATGGCGAAGGTTCCAGCCAAAAGCGAGATCGCAGCAACGCCGCTTAACACGGCCTTTCTTTTTTCTAGCAACATCATGTCTTCACTCCTTGATCAAAGCCACCAGGCCGCAGACACGCTGCGGCGCAATCAGTAGCGGGAATTTCGTGCGAATACCGCAGAGAAAGTGACGGCCAGGACCAGCACCGCGCCTTCGAAAACGTTCACCACCCAGCTTTGCAGGCCGAGGAACTGCAGCCCCGTCGTTCCGACCGCCAGGAAATACACGGCCCACAGTGTTCCCCACACGTTGAAGCGTCCCGGAGTAAAGGCGGTGGAGCCCAGAAAGGCCGCCGCGTACGCGGGCAACAGAAAGGCATTGGCGATGGTTGGCGAGGCGGCGGCGGTCTGGCCGCACAAGACGATTCCCGCCAGCGCGGACAACACCGCAGCCAGCACCAGCGAGCCGGCGCGTATCTTGTCGACGCGTATTCCGGCCAGCATGGCCGCCTTGCGTGCGTTGCCCGTAAAGAACATGCTGCGACCCACGGGCATGAAACTTAGGGCGACATAAAAACACAAGCCGATGACCAGCATGTACAGGAAAGACAGCTGCACGCCCCAAAGCTGAGTCTGGAATAAAGTGGTGAAGCCGTTGGGCAAGCCGCCGATGGTCATCGACCCGAACGCGCCCACAGCCACCCCGGTAACCAAGGTGCCCATGCCCAGCGTCACGATAAATGAGTTGATGCCCAGCCGCACCACGAACAAGGCGTTTACCAGGCCGACCACCACAGCAATCAACACGGCGATCAAGCAGGCCAGAAAAGGCTCCATGCCGACGTTGGCGGTGAAATAAGCCACGGCGCTGGCCGACATTCCCATCACCGAGGCGGCAGAAAGGTCAAACTCGCCGACCAACAACACGAGCGTGATGCCGATGGCAAGAATCACCAAGGCCGCCTGGGTGCTAAGTATGGTGGTGAGGTTGCCAAGCGTGAAAAATGTAGTGGGCCGCAGCGCTGAAAAGATGACGATGAACAAGACCAGCGCGATCAGCAGAGCGTAACGCTGCATCACAGCGGCAAGCTGAAAAGATGGCCGCTCAATTCGCGACCTTGATGCTGTCTGCGATGTTCCTGTGCTCACTGTCTTATTCCTTTCGGCTACGTAGTTATTGTTTTGGAGGTGATTAATATTCGAGAATGATCTTGCCGATAATCTTGCCCGCCTCCATCAGTTCGTGGGCATGCGCAATATCCTCAAGCGGCAATGTTTTTCCTATCAGGGGCTTGAAGTAGCCCGAATTCAGATGGCGCACGCTGTCGGACAAATCCTTCATCGTTCCCAGCCTTGAGCCCATTATCTTGATCTGTTTGACGAACGCGTAGGTGATGTCCATGGTGACCTCATCCCCGCTTGTGGCGCCCGCGGTCACGATCGTGCCGCCGACCGCACATAGCTCAAGCGACCTTTTCCAGCTGGCCTTGCCCACATGCTCGAACACAATGCTTGCGCCCCGCCCCTCTGTGTAGTCCATGACCAAGTCGACCATGCCGGGCTTGTAGTGATCCACAATAAGGTCGGGTTCATATGACTCCAGCATGCGCAGCTTGGCTTCGGTGCCCGCGCTGGCGATTACCCTGGCGCCGGCCAGCTTGGCGATCTCGATGGCCGCGCTACCCAGCCCGCTGGTTCCGGCCCAGACAAAAACCGTATCGGCCGGGCTTACCTTGGCCTTGCCAACCAGCATTTGCCAGGCAGTGATGTAGCTGTTCGGGAAGGCGGCCGCGTGCGTAATGGGAACGCTTTCGGCCAGTTTCACGGCGTTAATCGCCGGAATCACCGCGTACTCAGCGTAGCTGCCGTTGTAGACAGTGAAGTTGGGACAATATTGAAATTCGCCCCGCCTGCATTGTTCGCACTTGCCGCAGGGCTGATACGGATTGGCGATGATGCGGTCCCCCGCCTTGAAAGCTTCACCTACGCCGCTGCCTGTCTTTTCAACGACCCCGCACACGTCCACGCCCAGCACGACGGGCAAGTCCACGTAGTAAGCAGGGTGCGGATGCCCTTTTCGTATCCATACATCGCGGTGGTTCACCGAGGTGGAAAGCATTCTTACGAGCAGTTCTCCGGCGCCCGGCTCGGGCACGGCGACATCCTCCAGCTGCAACACGCCCGGATCGCCATGTCTTCTTATCAGTGCTGCTCTCATTCCGCCCCCGCCAGATACCAAGCCTAGATTGACAGTGCCCAGAAGGCCCCCATTGCTGGGCGACCTCTACTTGCTTTTGTTTTGCCGCGCTTGGAATCTGCGGCTTGTGATCAAGAATAGGACAGCTTTGCCCCTGGCAACCCACACGCATTAAAATATGTGCACGGCAGGGATGCCGCCTGCACTGTGGCGATAATCATCCGGAAATTACCTGGTTCATGCCTAGGTAGAAACCCGCAGCCTACGGATGATCGGGGCGTATTAGCATATAGATTCGGCCCGCCAACCCGGCGCGGCCAACGAAAATATTGAGATAGTCATGATGCGCATCAATTCCACATGCCTGCGCCGTGCGAAAAGCTATCGCGACACGTTCATCTCAAGCGACCTGGACGAAACGAAGCATTACATTGGCCAAGCACTCAAGCCGCATGCGCTTACCCTGCTCGACCGCAGCCAGCCGCTCAATGTCAAGGTGGGGCGAACCAATTTCGGCCGGATGTCCTTCATGTACATACATCATGGCGCCGACGTTCACGTCTACCCCGGCAAGCTCGAAACGCTCTTTCTTTTCCAGGTGCCCATCCATGCGACCCGGCACGAGGTTCGCGTGGGCAGCTCTCTTATCAAGGTATCCCCAGGCATCGCCTATATGGTGTCGCCCACGCTCGAGCTGGAACTGAAGATGTCCAAGCGTTGCGACAACGCCGTGCTGGCGGTAGAGCGCGAACGGCTTGAAGAGTATCTTGAACAGCAATTGCAAAGGCGTCTCGACAAGCCGCTCGAGTTCATGCCCAAAATCGAGCTTAAAAACCGTGAATGCCAAGAGCTGGTAGCGCTGATGTCGCACATGACCAAGCAGCTCAATATGCCCGCCTCCAGCCTGCGGCACAATTTAATCCAGTCTCAGGCCGAGTCGCTGCTGATGAGCACCATGCTTATCAATCTAGAGCACAATTATCGCGACGAGCTGCTTAGCGAGGCCGCCGCCCCCAAGCCGCATTACATCAAAAAGGCGCAAGCCTACATTCTTGAAAACGTACATAAGCCGCTTACACCACAAGACGTCGCCAACGAGGTGTGCATCAGCCTGCGGTCTGTCTATGCGGGCTTCCAGACCTTCCTGCATTGCACCCCCATGGCCTACATAAAGGGCGCCAAGCTAGACAAAATCCACGAAGAACTCAAGCGCGGCGAAATTCACGAAACGTCTGTCGCGCAGGTAACCGCAAAGTACGGCATCAACAGCCCCGGAAATTTCGCTGCCAGCTATCGCAGGCGGTTTGGCGAGCTTCCCCGCGATACGCTGCTTAAGAAACGCGCCTAGCGCGCAGGCTTTGGCGGGCGACGGCCCATCACTCCAAAGCACTAAGCCGCGCTTGCCTCAAGGCAAGCTTGATCTGTTCCGGCTTGCCGCCGGCCGCCTTGGCAACGGCGCCGGCGTCAATGGCTCGGACCGCTTCCAGGCGATGACGCCACGCCAAGATATCCACCGCAACCACGCATTGGGCGGCCTCCAGCAGATTCAGAAAACGATCAGGCTTGCGCAGGCCGTCGTTGCGTTCGATAAGATTCAGCCAGGTTTCGGCCTTACTCATTGCCGCAGCAGGGGCGTCAAGGAAAGCAGAGGCAGCAGGCGCACCAGAGGCAACCGCGTCAACGTCGCTGTTCTTTTCTCGAGCGCCTTCGCCCGCCAAATCGCTCAGGGCGACGGTCAAATCGGGCAGCAGCCTGGCGTAATCCATGCATTCGGTGGGCGCTCTAACATGCCGACCCACTGCTTGGGGGTCGGCCGATTTCCGGCACAACAGCGCAAAGCGTTGCGGCAGCGCCAAACCCCTGCTCACTGCGCAATTCAGCTGGCCGGCGATTTCATCATCGAATACCAAGCCGGGCATCACGCGCTCAAGCGCTCCTGCCTGCTGCAGCACATCGAACATGCGCCCCGGGCTTTCGGTTAGAAGGCCCTTGGCCACTTCGCGCCATACGCGCTCTGGAACCAAGGCGTCGACCTCGCCCTCGGTTACCAGGCGGCGGCTTAATGCCATGGTTTCAGGAGCAATGGAAAAATCGCCAAAGCGCGCGGCGAAACGCGCCAGCCTCAGCAGGCGCACCGGGTCTTCGGCAAAGGCGTCGCCCACGTGCCTTAGGACACGCTGTTCGATATCGCGCCGGCCATGCAAGGGGTCAACCAGACTGCCGTCGTTCGCTTGGGCAATGGCATTGACGGTAAGATCGCGGCGGCGCAAGTCGTCTTCCAGGGTAACGTCGGCGCCCGTATAGAAGGTAAAGCCCTTGTAGCCCCGACCCGACTTACGTTCCGTGCGTGCCAGGGCGTATTCTTCTTTGCTGACCGGGTGCAAGAAGACAGGAAAATCACCACCCACCGGCAGGAAGCCTCGCGCCGCCATGTCTTCGGGTGTGCTGCCCACCACCACCCAGTCGTGGTCCCCGGCGGGCTGGCCCAGCAGCTTGTCGCGCACGGCGCCGCCTACGACATAAACCTGCAGGCCTTCTATGGCCGGGTCCTGTGGCTTACCGGCAGCCCCTTGCGAAGACACGCTCGCCACGCCGTCAGGGTAAAGCCACGGTGCGTGAGGCCTCTGGCGAGACCGTGCCCAGCCGCTGCTTGAGCGACTGCGATTGCCCCGTAAACATCATGGAGTAATACACGGCGTTCGACAAAACATGCTTGACGTAAAGCCGCGTTTCCGTGAAGGGGATGGTTTCGGCGAAGACGGCGCCCTCGACCGGGCCGGTAAGCTTGGAGCGCCACTGCACCGGCCGCCCCGGCCCGGCGTTGTAGCCCGCCGTGGCCAGCAACTGCGAGCCATTGAGCTGGCTTAGCACCATGTCTAGGTACCGCGTGCCCAGTATGGTGTTGGTGTCGAAATCGTTTACCGAAGACGGCGTGAAATTGCTCATGCCGATTTTCTTGGCCACCCAGCGAGCCGTAGCCGGCATCAGTTGCATCAAGCCCGACGCCCCCACGCGCGAACGCGCATCAGTGATAAAGCGCGATTCTTGCCGAATAAGCCCATACACCCAGGCCGGGTCAAGATTGATCTCGTGGGCTTTTTCTGTAACGCGGCCCTCGAACGGCGCCACAAAGCGCTGCGAAAAATCGACTTCGTCGACGGTGCGCACCGAGGTGTTCACCACGCGGTCGAAAATTTGTTCGTAACGCGCCACCTCGGCCGCGGCGCGGAGCCGGCGGTCGTCCATGCCGCGCAGGGTGAAGTTCCATTCGGGCACGGCTTCAGCTCGCCAGCCCAGCCGGAACAGCTTTATGGCGCGCTGCAAGCCTGGATTGGCGTACGCCTGGTCAAATTCGGCTTGCGTTACCGGCGGAGGCGGAGGCGGCAGGGTAAGCGGCTCGCCCAGCTCTTCGACCGCAAGCTGGCCATAGAAGTTAAGCTCGTTGCGCAGCGAAGCGTAGAATTTGCGCGCCGTGGCGGGGTCGCCCAGGGCAGCAACCGCCCGGCCGCGCCAATACACCCACACCGGCTCGGCCTGCTGTTCGGCCGACATCTTGAGAATGGCGCGGTCGACCTGCTTCCAGTCGATGGGGCTTTGCCTGAGCTCGGAGCGAACTTCCCAGGCATGGTTGTAGTCGGTCATGGGCAGGCTGCCCGAACGGCGGTACCAGCGCACCGCCTGAGGCTCGACATTAAGCGCGGCGATCAGGCCGAACTGGCCCCACACCCACTGCATGTCTTGCTTTGACATTGACGAGGCCCAATTCTTCTCGATATAGGCTTCGGCCTGGAGGCGGTCGCTGGAGCGTGCCAATCTGGACAAAGCCAAAGCCACAAGCTCGCGCTCTTCGCGGGTTTGCGGCGTCTTCTGAGTACCGAGCCATTTGCGCGCGTCTTTCATCAGCGCGGCGTAAGAGCGCATCTGCGCGCCGTCGAACATGAGGGCGGCCATGCGCTGCGCGTTGCCGGTTTTGCTGGTTTCAAGAATGGCGCGAAGCTCGGTCTGCAAGGCGCTCCAGCCAACGACCCGATCTTCGACCAATTGATCAAGCATGCTCCAGCAGGCACTGACTGGCGAGAAGGCCTGCATGGCTTGTTTTTCGGTGACAGGCTGGCCTGTCATGTGCTGAGCCATGAGGCGCGAGCAATCTATGGAGGCATTGCCGGCCACGACGGGCCCCAGCCGGTTGACCATGGCGTAGTCGCCCGCCCGCGCTGCCGCAATAATCCAGTCGCCCTTGACTCGGTCGGCCAGGTAATCAGCTTGATTCGTGGCCATGAACTGATGGATTTCAGCTTCGGGGATGGGCAGGGTCGGATTGGTGAGGCGCTGACGCAAGGCCCAGTACTGGGCGTACGAGCCAACCAGCGGTGTGGCTTGCGCTGTGGGAACCAACTGGTCAAGCTTGGACCACTGCTTTTTTTGCATGGCCTCGCGGGCTTCGACGAGGGCCTGCTCGGCCACCTGGGCCGGTATCCGCGATGCGGAGCTTACAGCCTGGGGGCCGCTGGAAAGGACATCGGTGCGAACCGCCGCCGCGGAAGGCGACAGTTGGGCGGCGGGCATTACGGGAACCGGAGCTTGGCCGGACGCTTGGGCCAGTGTCGGCGGCGGCATTATGGGTGAAGGCGATGGCGCTTCGGCCCCTGCGCAACCGGTAAGCCCGGCGAACAAGGCAAGCCAGACTCCCATCGGGGGTAATCTTCCAATGCCGGAAATGTTCCGGGATTTCTGATACCGTTGATCCTTTAATAACATCTTGCCGACCCCGCGTGAAACTCCGTCATGACCAACAGTATAGAGAATAAATCCGCCGCTTTGCGGACGAAACTGAAACAGCTCCGGGCGGCGCAAAACCCGCTGGACACGCGACGCGGTGCTTTGCTGATACGCGGTCGGCTGTTCACTTGGCTGACCACGTCGCGCGCAGAGCTTGAAAAGGCCGGCAAGGCTCCACCGCAGCACATCGCGGCGTTTTGGCCGCTCGAGGAAGAGCCCGATCTACGTCCCTTGCTGTCGCAGCTGGTCGAGGAAGAGGGGTTTACGGTTTCTTTGCCGGTGGTCAGCGGCCCTGGGCAGCCACTGAAGTTTCAGCTATGGACGCCGGAAACGCCAATGATCGCGGGGGCTTTCGGGGTCAAGGAGCCTCAAGGGCCAGAAGCGCCGTTGCCGGATGTGGTTCTGGTACCCACCCTGGGGTTTACTCGCCAGGGCGACCGGGTGGGCTACGGACAGGGGTATTACGACCGCACCTTGGCTAATTTGCGTGATCAGGGGCATCGGTTTGTGGCCCTTGGTGTGGCGTGGGCTTGTGGTGATCTTTCTGAGCTTGGCTATGAGCCGGCTGATCATGACTACGTGCTTGATTCTGTCATCACGGACAAGGGATGGCCGGTTCCCGCGCCTGATTTGCTGACGCGGGGTTAAGTGCGCTTTAGTACCTTAATGCACTTGATAGTGCCCCCCAGCAGCTTGAGCTTCGTTCTTAAGCGGGCCAGGGGCGGCATATAGTTCTTCGTCCGCACCGCACGGCCCTTCGGGCTACCCGAATTTCTCGTGCCCAGGCGGGCGACGGCAGAACTCGTATATGGACGCCTCCTGTTTGCCAAGTAATCTTTTGCCGCTGA